>CANHJH010000200.1 GCA_947460365.1 Sphingobacteriia bacterium
TACACTTCCACCAATTAACTGCACATCATAATGAACCATGTTCCAGGTTACTGTTCCACCACCGGCTGTCCAGGTGTTGCTAAAAGACACCTGATCACCCGAAATAGTTATGTAAGCTTTTTTAACGCTTAATTCTTTATCGAGCGGGGTAGCGGTTGCAGTAACAACAGTATTTTCCTTAAAACGGCGTGCGGTTTCCTTAATAACGGCAAAAGCTTCGGGCTGAATTTCGGCCAGGGCTTCTTCTATTTTTTCATCACGCTCTTTTTTAAGTTTATCTATTTGTTGATAAATTTCATCTTTCGCATGAATTTCGGTTTCGGGCAAAGCATCTGCTTCTACTCTTTGGGCGGCAATTTCCGCATCTATCGAGGTAAGATGTGCCTGTATACGGGCTTTAAATTCAACGGTTTTAGCACGTAGCTCGTCGTTCGTTAAAGACGCGTACTGCACAAAAAACTCATTGGCTTTTTGAATGATGGGCATGATCTGCTTAACATCTTTTTCGCTTTTGCTACCACCAAATAACTTAGAAATAAACTTCAACATATAATAATTGCTCTAATATGAAAAATTTTAACAACTCAAACAGCGTGCAAAAGAAAATTTTTAGTCAATTTGGCACTCTGAATGAGCGCCGCAAATGTACGCTTTTGAAAGGAGACCAATATGAGACAAAAAACTATTTTACCAACTACCTTGATTTTATTTGTGCTAATGGCCAATTTAGCCCATAGCCAGAGCAGTTTAAGTGATTCTATTGCTGCCGATAGAACGCTGAAAAATAAAACCAATATGACCATACTAGGCATTTGGGGCGCTATTAACATCGTGCAGGGCAGTATTTCTTCTACCAATGCCGAAGGCAGCGACAAGGCATTTTTTAAAATGAACACCTACTTTAATGCAGTTAATTTGGGAATTGCGGGTGTTGGTCTTGCAATGGCACGAAAAGAATTCAACAAAAAGTACAGCTATACCGAAAATCTGCTTAAACAACAGAAATTAGAAAAAATACTACTATTAAACGCCGGATTAGATGCGGCCTATATTGCCACCGGATTGTATTTAAAAGAACGAGGAATGCGGGTAGACAACCCACAAACTACCGGCTATGGCAATAGTTTTGTGCTCCAGGGGGCTTTTTTGTTAATTTTCGACTTGGTTCAGTACGGAAACCATCGCAGAAACGGAAAACTATTAGAAAAAGAACTGGGAAATTGGCAGGTTGGCACTACTTCTAATGGCATTGGACTAACTTATCGCTTTAAATAAGGAATTAGTTATTGGAATTTATACGCCTTTCTGCTACTTTTGCAACCCGAAACGGGTTTGAAAGTAAAAAGGGTGACTGTATATACAGCTTTACTTGTTTTATTTTATTTGACTTTTGAATTTTTAATTTTGAATTATTATGGCCGGACAATTAAAAGAGGTAAGAAATAGAATTAAGAGTGTACAAAGTACGCAGCAAATTACCAAAGCGATGAAAATGGTAAGTGCAGCAAAACTTCGTCGCGCACAGGATTCCATCACTCAAATGCGTCCTTATGCCAAAAAATTACAGGAAATGCTCAGCAATATTGTTAGCAGTATTGAGGGCGGAACAACCTTGGCTTTAGCTGAAGAAAGAACAATCGAAAAAGTATTGTTAATAGTGGTTACTAGTGACAGAGGTTTGTGTGGAGGTTATAACGCCAACTTAATTAAACTAGCCAAATCTACCGTTGCAGAAAAATATGAAGCACAGTGGAAAAATGGCAATGTAGCTATCTGGAATATTGGCAAAAAGGGCTACGAAGGTTTAACCAGAGCGGGTTTTAAGACGAATGATGCCTATAAAGATATTTACCTGAATTTGAGTTTTGAAGCTGTTCAGGCTGCGGCACAAGCTGCAATGAAGGCTTTTGAAAACAAAGAATTTGATGCCGTGGAAATTATTTACAGTGAATTTAAAAATGCTGCAACACAGGCATTTACTGCTGAACAATTTTTACCTATCCCTAAAGTAGCTAAAGCATCCGGTGGTAAAAAAGCCGACTTTATTTTTGAACCGGCGAAAGAGCAGTTAATTGCCGAGTTGATGCCTAAAATTTTAAATACGCAACTATTTAAAGCCGTATTAGATGGCAATGCCAGCGAACATGGTGCCCGTATGACCGCAATGGATAAGGCAAGTGAAAATGCAAATGAGTTACTAAAATCATTGAAAATTAGTTACAATAGAGCTCGTCAGGCTGCTATTACCACTGAGTTAACAGAAATTGTAAGTGGTGCCGCTGCTTTACAAGGATAATACTTAAAAGCATTCACCTTTCAATTTTAAACAGATTTATGGAACTAAGTGAAATTATACCACATATTGAAGTACTCATTTTCGCCAGCGAAAAGCCCCTTACTTCGTTAGATATTGTGGAACTGATTAACAACAGTTTCGCATTTTTGGAAGAGCGTGTTTCATTAGACCAAATAGAATCGGCAGTGGAAGGTATCCGCGAAAAATATCAATCTGAATTTTATCCATTTGAAGTGCGCGAAAGTGGCGGTGGTTGGCAATTTCTTACAAAGAAAGACTTTCATAAAACAATAGCACAGCTGAACGGCGATAAATACTTAAAACGTTTATCCAATGCAGCTTTAGAAACACTTGCCATCATTGCCTACAAACAACCTATCACCAAGGGTGAAATTGAAGCAATCAGAGGCGTAAATACAGATTACAGCATTCAAAAATTACTGGAGAAGGAATTGGTGTTGATCAGTGGCAGAAATGAACTACTACCCGGAAAGCCGCTGGTATATGCAACATCTAAAACATTTATGGATTACTTCGGTATCAATAATACCGCCGATCTTCCAAAGATCAAAGAAGTATTAGCAGAGCAAATTGTAGAAGGTACCATTATTAAACCGGAAGATTTTACCGATCAACCGGTTGCCAATGCAATTGCCACTACTATAGAAGAAGAAGAAACTGTTGCGGAGCACAATGCACTGGAGGCTGAAATTACTGCGTACGAAGAGGATGCAGCTGCATCAGTTGAACAGGAAGCAGTACCTACAGGCGGAGCAAATATTGACCCCGAAAATATTGATCCCGAAGCAACACAAAACGACCTCAACGAAGAACCAATAGACGAGAAGCATCCCGAATAATATTGGTTAATATATAAATTCTATGTACAGTACCACCAGCAACCAACAACTGACAGATTTAGCTGCCAGCTATGGCACCCCATTATATGTGTATAATGCCGATAAAATTTCGGAACAATATCAACAATTACAAACCGCTTTTGAAGGTGTTAATAGCCGTTTTTTCTTTGCTTGTAAAGCATTAACCAATATTAATATCCTAAAACATATACGTTCACTTGGTTGCAACATCGATTGTAGTTCTATTAACGAAGCGCACCTTGCCATCAGAGCCGGATTTGATCCTAAAAATATTCTTTATACCAGTAATGGTATTGCTTTTGACGAAATAGAAACAGCAGTTGATTTAGGCATTAATGTAAACATCGACAGCCTGTCTAACTTAGAAAAATTCGGGAAAAAATATGGACATAATTATCCGGTAGGAATTCGCCTTCGCCCCAATATTTTGGCAGGTGGGAACCTGAAGATTTCTACAGGTCATGAAAAAAGTAAGTTTGGCATTCCTATCGAACAATTAGATCAACTGCTTGCACTGGTTAAACAATACAATATTTATATTGCGGGTTTACACATTCATACCGGAAGCGAAATTAAAGATGTGGCCGTGTTTATGCAAGTAGCCGATATTTTCTTTGACTTGGTGCCACACTTTCCTGAAATTCATTTTTTAGATTTAGGCGGTGGTTTTAAAGTGCCTTACAAAGAAGAAGAAGCAGGAACTGATATTCCATTGTTAAGTGCCAAAGTGCAAGAGTCGCTTAAAAATTTAGCGGCAACTTACCAAAGAAACTTTCAAGTATGGTTTGAACCGGGTAAGTTTTTAGTAAGTGAGTGTGGTAGTTTTATCACGCAAGTAAATGTATTGAAAGAGAATGCTGCTGCAACTTTTGTGGGGATTAATAGCGGATTTAACCATTTAATCCGACCAATGTTTTATGAAGCATATCATCGGATTAGAAACATCAGCAACCCCGATGGCCCTATCAAGCATTATGCAGTAACAGGGAATATATGTGAAACAGATACATTTGCCTGGGACAGACCGTTGAATGAAGTAAGGGAAGGCGATTTGTTGGTTTTTGATAACGCCGGTGCGTATGGCTTCGAAATGGGTAGTAATTATAACTCGCGCTTTCTTCCAGCGCAGGTTATGATTAAAAATGGGGTAGCCTTTTTAATAAGGAAAAGAGATGTGTTGGAAGATATATTAAGAAACCAGATAGAGCTGGATTAGTAACTTATTAGTAGTTTGCAGGTTCATGATCGAAATAAAAAACATAGAAAAGAGTTTTGAAGGCAGAAGTATTTTGTCTAATGTTAGTGCTGTAATGGAAACAGGCAAGTGTAACCTCATTATTGGTGCAAGCGGCAGCGGCAAAACAGTACTTACTAAATGTATGGTAGGATTGTTTCAACCCGAAGCCGGTTCCATTTCTTATGATGGAAATGATATTGTGACCATGGACAAAAAAGAAAGAAAAATACTTCGTCAGAAAATTGGGATGCTCTTCCAGGGTAGTGCTTTATTTGATTCCATGACGGTAGAAGAAAACATACTTTTCCCTTTAAATATGTTTACCAATTTAAGGTATGCAGAAAAAAAGAAAAGA
>CANHJH010000201.1 GCA_947460365.1 Sphingobacteriia bacterium
CAAAAAACATTTACTTCATCCTCTGATTTAATCCTCCGTAATCCACAGTATGGCTTAGATATTGCAAAGATGTTGGCCAATGTGCCGCCTCAGCAACAAACATTCTATGCCTCTGTTTTAAGTCAAGCTAAGTCTGGCTGGACCAACGAACTTCAGGAAACGTATTTTAAATGGTTTTATAAAGCATTTGGCTTTAAAGGTGGTTACAGTTTTATTGGATTCATTAACCTCATCCGAAAAGACGCACTAAAAAATGTTCCACTCAATAAGTTCAATTATTTTAATACGATTTCAGGTGATTCCATTGTAAATCGCGCTCAAATGGGACTTAAAGAAAATATGCGACAACCTAAAGGCCCTGGCAGAAATTGGGAAGTGGATACGGCTTTGGCACTTATAAAAGATGGTTTACAAAACAGGGATTTTGAAAATGGGAAAGCCATGTTCAATGCGGTGCTTTGTTCCGCTTGTCATGGTATGCGTGGAGAAGGGGGCGTTGCTGGTCCTGATTTAACACAAGTTGGTACCAGGTTTAGTTACAAAGACATGCTTACGGCAATCATTGAACCCAATCAAACCATTTCAGATCAATTTGGATCCACTATTTTTTATCTTAAAAAGGGAGGATCTATACTGGGTAAATTAATCAGCCAGGATAATGACAAATATGTTATTGCTCAAAATCCATTTGCAATGGAAATAACCAAAGAAGTAGCTAAAAAAGACGTTACAAGAACTAGAGTATCTGAAATATCTCCTATGTTACCGGGACTAATCAATGGTCTTAATGCAGAAGAGTTAAAAGATTTGCTCGCTTATATGAAATCTGGAGGCAATCCCAATGACAAAATATTTGCAACTAAAAAGTAGAAAGATAAATAGCATCACACAGTTGACTATATCATAGCAATCAAATGAAAATAAAAAGAGCTTTACTTAAAAAGTAAAGCTCTTTTTGTGTGATTCGGATTGGATTCGAACCAATGACCTACTGCTTAGAAGGCAGTTGCTCTATCCAGCTGAGCTACCGAACCATCAAGGAGGTGCAAAATAAAGGAAAAAATATCATTTATACAAACCATATTAGTTTTTTGAACCCAAGTCAATAAAGAAAATAGTAAAATTTTCTTCTAAATCGGATGTTGCTAGGATGATTTTATGGAAATAATAAATAATAAGTATATTTTCGTTCCATTATCCAATTTACTTATTCTTTAATACTTTGGTACAATAATTGGATGAAGTATTAAATTATAAAACCAAACTAAAGTCCCTATGAAGAAGTTGTTTATTTTGATTTTTTTAGTTACGATATTCACCTCATTATCTGCTCAAACAAAAGGCTCCAATACTGATACCGAAGAAGCAGAAGACGATACAACTGTTTTATTTATGTCGGAACATGTTAAAGTTGTTTTTCCTGCAAGACCTGAAATGCAAACACTTCCTACAGGCGGCACTTTATATCTACTAAATAAAGACGCTCAAACCACCTATACTGCTATGGGTATTGATTTAGGAAGTATTGGTTTAACTGCTGATTTTGTTAAATCGGAAGGAAACAAACTTTGGGAGCAATTAAAAGAAGCCATTTTTTCTCAATTAACCGGTGTTTCTATCACCAAAGATCAAACCAGAATATTCAAAGGTAGAAATAGTCTTTATATTGAATTAGACGGAATTAATTCTGAGGATGTTCAGTTTAAAGGTAAAAAAGCCTATACCTTGTTGTTTTTTGAAGGGCGTATTTTGAACCAGTTTATGTATCTATCCTCCTCAAAAAATTCCAAACCTGAAGATGCTAATGTATTTTTTAATTCCATTATTATAGAGAATTAGTAACCATTTGCACATTTCCCTATTTTGATTCCTTACCTTTGCCAGCCTAAATACAGGTAGCATGAGTGAAGAAAAGAGCCTAAATTTTATTGAAGAAATTGTTGAAGCGGATTTAGCTGCAGGGAAATACCCATCCATCACTACCCGATTTCCACCAGAACCCAATGGTTATTTGCATATTGGTCATGCTAAAAGCATTTGCCTGAATTTTGGCTTAGCAAAAAAATACGGAGGTAAAACCAATTTGCGTTTTGATGATACCAATCCAGTTACGGAAGACACCGAATACGTAGAAAGCATCAAAAATGATGTGAAATGGCTTGGTTTTGAATGGGCGGCTGAATTGTACGCTTCGGATTACTTTGAGCAGTTGTATGCTTTTGCTATGCAACTGGTAGAAAAGGGATTGGCTTATGTAGATGACAGCACCAGTGAAGAAATTGCAGCCCAGAAAGGAACACCTACACAGTCGGGTACCCGGAACAAATACGCAGACCGAACAGTAGCAGAAAATGTGCAATTATTTGCCGACATGAAATCCGGCAAATATGCCGATGGCGAAAAAGTATTAAGAGTAAAAATCGATATGGCTTCTCCCAATATGTTATTGAGAGATCCTATTATTTATAGAATTAAACATGCACATCACCATAGAACCGGTGATAAATGGTGCGTTTATCCAATGTATGATTTTGCGCATGGACAAAGTGACTCCATCGAAAAAATCACCCATTCTATTTGTACATTAGAATTTGTACCACATCGTCCGCTATACGATTGGTGTATTGATCAATTAGGTACATTCCCCTCCAAACAATACGAATTTGCTCGTTTAAACATGACCTATACAGTTATGAGTAAACGTAAATTATTGCAATTGGTGAATGAAAATATGGTAAATGGTTGGGATGATCCAAGAATGAGCACCATTAGTGGTATGCGTAGAAGAGGCTATCCTGCTGCCAGTATTAGAGAATTCTGTGACAGGATTGGTATTGCAAAACGCGACAATTTAATCGATGTTGGTTTATTAGAGTTTTGTGTAAGAGAAGAATTAAATAAAATTGCTCTAAGAAGGATGGTGGTTTTTGATCCATTAAAAGTGGTAATTACTAATTACGATAAAGTAGAAGAAATCCTGACCAGTGAAAATAATCCGGAAGATGAACATGGAGGTGTAAGGGAAATCCCTTTTAGCAAAGAACTCTATATTGAAAGAGATGATTTTATGGAAGTGCCTGCCAAAAAGTACTTTCGATTAGCACCCGGACAAATGGTTCGTTTAAAAAGTGCCTATATAATTAAGTGTGATGATGTGGTTAAAGATGCTGATGGTAATATTACCGAAGTGCATTGTTCCTATATTCCCGAAAGTAGGAGTGGCGCTGATACCTCCGGTATTAATGTAAAGGGTACTCTGCATTGGGTTAGTGCTCAACACGCCATTAATGCCGAAATAAGGTTATACGATCGCTTGTTTAATGTGGAAGATGTAGCCAACGCGGAGGGCGATTTTAAATCATATATCAATCCCAATTCACTACAAATTGTTCATAATGCTTTTGCGGAACCGCAATTAGCAAAGGATGAGCACCAACAACCTTTTCAATTTCTACGTAAGGGATATTTTGTGTTAGATCGTGACACCAACACCAATCAATTAGTATTTAATAGAACAGTTACCCTAAAAGATGCTTGGGCTAAGGAAGTAAAGAAAAGCTAGTAACAGTTGTAAAATCGAGTATAAAACCCTTTAAGAATTATGGTTAATGATTTCTTAGAGGGTTTCTTTTTACGGAAAGAATATAATTTTTAATGTTCATCCAAAAAGCTAAAATCATATAAAGAATTACCGGAGAACCCATTGTAAGAAATGACACATATATAAACCACATTCTAATTCTGCTGGTGGCTATGCCAAACTTTTCACCAATTGCACTACATACACCAAAAGCATGTAATTCCATAAAGTAGCGCACTTTGTTCATACAGGTTGAATTTAATTTTCAAGATAACAAATACCTATCAAAAATAAAAAGAAATATACAATAAAAGTTCAATTCTCATTTCCTTAACAGCCTCTTTTTTATTAAATTTGCACCAAAATTGCAAGTATATGGCTTTTGATATTGAAATGATTAAAAAATTGTATGCAGAAATGCCTGCAAAAGTAGACGCAGCGCGTAAATTGTTGAACCGTCCGCTTACTTTGTCCGAAAAGATACTATTTGCCCACTTACATGCCGACCAAAAATTAGTCGGTTTTGAAAGAGGTACCAGTTATGTAGATTTTGCGCCAGATAGAGTGGCCATGCAAGATGCCACCGCTCAAATGGCCCTTTTGCAATTTATGCAGGCCGGCCGCCCAAAAGTTGCCGTACCTTCTACGGTGCATTGCGATCACTTAATCACTGCAAAATTAGAAGCTAAAAAAGACCTTCAAGTTGCCAATGAAGAAAGCAAAGAAGTATATGATTTCTTAGCTTCTGTTTCCAATAAATATGGTATTGGTTTCTGGAAACCCGGTGCCGGTATCATTCACCAGGTTGTTCTAGAAAACTATGCATTCCCCGGTGGAATGATGATTGGTACCGATTCACACACTGTAAATGCCGGTGGTTTGGGTATGATTGCTATTGGTGTGGGTGGTGCAGATGCTTGTGATGTAATGGCAGGATTGCCTTGGGAATTAAAATGGCCTAAATTAATTGGGGTAAAACTAACCGGTAAATTAAGTGGTTGGACGGCTCCTAAAGATGTGATTTTAAAAGTTGCCGTACCTTCTACGGTGCATTGCGATCACTTAATCACTGCAAAATTAGAAGCTAAAAAAGACCTTCAAGTTGCCAATGAAG
>CANHJH010000202.1 GCA_947460365.1 Sphingobacteriia bacterium
ATATATTTATTAGCACTAATTTCTATTTTAAAAGGCAGATTCAACATAGTTCCTTCTATAATACAATCGTGAATTAATAATTCATCAATAGGTGTTTTACTAATCATATACACTGAACTAGTGTCTATACCATTAGAAATTTGTTGGTAATTAAATTTTTTCGATGAATCAATGGTTGATTTATTGTCTACAGAAAAATGGGCAATCGTATCTTTGTCGAGGATCAGTGCATGAAATTTGCCCGGTAATAAATTAGTGAAAGTATTCGTTTCTTCTTCATTACGTACTTTAACATTTTGCGCTAGAATATTTATTTGATAACTTTTGTTGTTAATTACATCTCTCGCATCTTGTAAAAGCAAAATCGGTTCACCCAGTGTATTTAATTGAAGCTTATTGAAGTTGTCTATAGCAGCTAAGCTTAAATTGGATTTGTTTTTACCTCTCAAAATGATGTTTTGGAACATCGGTTCTCCCCAGCGAACAATTTGCTCTTTGTTGTTGAGTAAAAAACGTGCTATATTATTACTGAAATTAACTTTATTGCGGGTGTACCCGGATGAAGTATTTAAAATAAAATTATCACCTATAAAGGGCTCCTGTACATTTACGGTAATTTGTTCGTATTGATTGGTAGAATCGAGTAAAATAGCGGTTGTTTTTTTCAATAAACTCAAAAAGCCATTATTGGTGAGGTGCAAATTTTCTGCTGGTAAACCAATCCCTTTTGTAGGAAGTGATTTAATAAATACAATTAAATCATTTTGTTGTAAAATCTTTCTTCTATTTTGCGAAATGGCATAATGCAATACAAAAACCGATTTAATACCCATTAAGGAAGAGTCGGTAGGTTTCAAAGACGCAATTTTACAATAGTCTTTTACAGCATATTCAACAACACTAAAATTAATTTGGGGAGTAGATACCTCATTGTTTTCGTTACCATCAAGCATAATCGATTGAAACTGTAGCTGCGTATTAGGTGGAAAATGAAGACCTTTCTTGTCCAATAATAAACTATCCATCACTTGCGTATATTCTTGAACAATAGCAACGTCTTTAAAATAATTCATTACAGGGCCCAAATTAGAACCACATTTAAATTGATTGGGATAAACCATATTTTGTGCTGGCAGGTTAATACCCATTGTTAAAAAACCAATAAAATAAAATACATATTTCATACAGTAAGGCTTATGTTGTTTTATCTTTAAATTATATAAAAAGTTAGCCGATTTTATAAATATAATTAAATATATGCATACAAATAATAGAATTATCCCTGCAAAAGAGCCAGTATATTTAGATGGCCCACGAAAAAGAATGAATGAATTATACTTTGCTTGGGACATCTTTATTCAGTTTATTAAAGGATTTAGAACGCTACATTTTGTTGGACCTTGTATAACTGTATTTGGAAGCGCTCGTTTTAAAGAAGATCATTCATATTATCATTCAGCAAGAGCTATTGGTAAAATGATTGCCGAATTAGGTTTCACTACCATGACAGGCGGTGGGCCGGGAATAATGGAAGCGGCGAATAGAGGTGCGTTTGAAAATGGCGGTATGTCGGTAGGATGTAATATTAAGTTGCCCTTTGAGCAACACCCCAACCCTTACATGAACAAGTGGTTAACGATTAATTATTTTTTTGTTAGAAAAGTATTGTTGGTTAAATATTCATACGCTTTCATCATATTACCCGGAGGATTCGGTACCATGGATGAGTTGTTTGAAACCATTACATTAGTGCAAACAAAAGTAATTTATGATTTTCCGATTGTAATATTTGGTAAAGAATATTATGCACCTATGATGAAAATGATTGAGGAGATGATTAATCAGGGAACCATTTCAGCAGACGATAAAAAATTAATTTTATATACCGATAGTATTGATGAAGCGAGAAGTTTTATCAGTAAATACGTTCGCAAAAATTTTGTGGTAAAACCTCATGTGCATAAGTGGTGGTTGTTGGAGCAAAAAAATAGGGGTACTAATTTTATCTAGCACCCCCCATTTGAATAGGTATTTTTTACTTTTTATTGTTGAATTTCTTTCCCTGCTGGTATGGTAAATCCTAAACACAATACCATTATATAAGAACCAAATGCATGTTTTGCAGTACCTTGATATACTTTTAATCCGCTATAGCTGGCGTAGTCTAATTTGTTGGTATATTCTAAAAAGATGCGGTTATAAAATGTAGCTCTGATAGATGCATCTAAGCCGATGTTCCATCCACCAAATTGAAAACCATCGTTGTTAGATTGACCAAATAAGGTATTCTCCACATGCGGAATAACGGGACCTATTCCTGCTTTTCCTAAGAAATCTACTTTAAATTTCTTATTAACTGTTTCGTATAAATTTTTTCTTTTTACAATATTAAACAGTAAAAAATTGGCTCCATTGTTTAAGTAATAGTTAAACCCGTTGGCTTTAGAAAACAATACGCTGGTATCTACTTGCCTGCCTCCTAAAGTTCCTACCACGCGTGCCATTTGCCCGTCTGCTATGATGTGTTTGGTGTGTTCAAAATTCACTTCCCAAGCCAAGCCTTTCTTCTTATTGAAGAAGTACCCAAAGCGGTAACTGTACTGCGGTATGCTGATGGGTTGTTTAAATAAGTCTTTATCCCATCCTACATTATCGTGCGATGCTACATTTTTAAATGTATAATTGTTATTTAATGAGGGCTGACTAACTTTTACTGAAGAGTTGGTGTACCATTCTTTGTTGTATCCCCACGCAAAATAAAATTCACCTTTGCGTTCTTTTTTAGTTGCTTTCTGTTGAGCTTGCGCGGCGGTGCATGTTGTAATAACCATCACTGCAATTAAAATTATCCGTTTCATTATGCTTTGTTTAAAATATTATTCCATAACTGGTCGCAACCATCTTTCTGCTTCTGCCGGTTGCATGCCCTTTCTTTCTCTATAATGGTTAAATTGATCAGGCTGTATTTTACCCACTCCAAAATACTGGCTTTGCGGATGTGCAAAATACCAGCCACAAACCGATGATGCGGGGTACATGGCCATACTTTCTGTTAAGCTTATACCAATATTTTTTTCTACACTTAACCAATCAAATAGTTTATGTTTTTCTGTATGATCGGGGCAGGCAGGATAACCTGGGGCAGGTCTTATTCCGCTGTATTGCTCTTTGATTAAGTCTTCGTTTTTTAGTTGTTCATTTGCTGCATATCCCCAAAATTCGGTTCTGGTTTTTAAATGCAACACTTCTGCAAATGCTTCCGCTAATCTGTCGGCAAGGGCTTGCAGCATAATCTTATTATAATCATCGTGTGCTGCTTCAAATTGTTTAATATATTTTTCTATACCATGTATGGTTACAGCAAATGCACCCATATAATCTTTGGTGTTTTGAGCTTCCTGTATGTTGGCGGGCTGTATAAAATCTGCCAGTGATACATTGGGCTGACCGGCTGCTTTTTTAATTTGCTGGCGTAAAAACTCTAGGGTAATGGTTTGATTTTTTACTGTATCATTTACCACTACCGTATCATTGTTGGAAGCTGCTTCTCTAAAACCAATAACACCTTTGGCAGTAAGCCATTTCTCGGCAATTATTTTATCGAGTAATGCATTGGCATCATTATACAGTTTGGTAGCTTCTGCCCCTACAATTTTATCGGAAAGTATTTCTGGAAAATTACCATGCATTTCCCAAGCAATAAAAAATGGCTTCCAATCTATGTAGTTTCTAATTTCGTTGAGGTCGTAATTATCCAATACTTTATTATCAATAAAACCAGGCTTTGTGGCTTTGTAATCAGTCCAGTTAATCGCTGCTTTATTATTTAAAGCATCCTGATAATCGAGGTACTGCTTGGTTGGTTTTTTGTTTTCAAAATTTTCTTTTAATACAGCATATTCAGTGGAGAGGTCTGATAAAAAAGTTTTTTTCTGTTCTTTGTTTAACAGGGAGCCTGCCACAGTTACACTTCTGGATGCGTCGAGCACGTGTACAATACCTCCATCGTATTCGGGCGCTATCTTAACAGCTGTATGCATTCTGGAAGTAGTAGCTCCTCCAATTAATAAGGGCTGCTTCATTTTTCTGCGCTTCATCTCTTTGGCAATATGTACCATCTCATCTAATGAAGGGGTAATTAGTCCGCTTAACCCAATGATGTCTACGTTTTCTTTTAACGCAGCATCTAAGATTTTGTCGGCGGGTACCATCACACCTAAATCAATAATATCATATCCATTACAACCTAATACCACGCCTACAATATTTTTACCAATATCGTGTACATCGCCTTTAACAGTTGCTAACAAAATTTTTGCAGCACCGGCGCTTTCTTCGTTGGTGGTGCCGGCTGCTAAATGTGCTTGTTTTCTTTCTTCTTTTTCTTGCTCAATAAAAGGTGTTAAAATGGCAACACTCTTTTTCATTACACGTGCACTCTTCACTACTTGAGGTAAAAACATTTTACCTTCACCAAACAAGTCGCCTACAATGTTCATACCATCCATTAATGGCCCTTCAATTACATCTAAAGGGCGAGGGTATTTTAAACGGGCTTCTTCGGTGTCCTGATCAATATATTCGGTAATACCATTGATGAGTGCATGTGACAATCTTTTTTCAACCGGCTCATTTCTCCAGGCTTCGTCTTTTACTTCAACCTTGCCTTTAGCTTTAACCGTTTC
>CANHJH010000203.1 GCA_947460365.1 Sphingobacteriia bacterium
ATAAGCAGCGTCATTTAACACTGTTAATGCTTGCAAAGGCGTATTGGTTCTTATTCTTCTGGCAACACATACTTCTTTGGAAGTTTCATCAAACATAATCATAGAAGGATAGGGAGCGGAACGTTTCCAAAATGTATAGAGTGCTCTTCTATATTGATTTCCATCGGTGTTCATTACCCATGAGCTTCCATTATAAGGAGACATCCAAATATTGGGGGGTTGATAGGGGAATACACTAGCGCCATACAAATTTGCATTTAATACGCCTGATACAGCCAATGCTTGGTCACGGATTTGCTCGGCAGATAACCTAACCCTTGCCCCTCTTGCATAAAATTTATTGTATGGATCTTTATCTGCTCCTTCTTGATTGATTTTTGAATCTTGCCGGTAGGTTGACGACAAAGCAATTTCTTTCATTAATTTTTTTAAATCCCATTTGTATTCATGCATCAGCTTAAAAGACAAATAATCCAATAGGGCTTGATGCGTAGGTGGAATACCTTGAGTACCAAAGTCTTCCAGGGTTTCCACCATACCTTGACCGAAAAATTGTTCCCAAATTCTATTGACGATTGTTCTGGACGTGAGTGGATTTTTTTTATCGGTCATCCATAAAGCCATCCCCAATCTGTTTTTGGGGAATTGATCAGTAAAAGGATTTAAAGAAGCAGGCACACCTGGTTTAACTTCTTGACCTAAGGTTAATCGATTACCCCGAATGAAAACAGCAGTAGGTCTAAATAAAGCATCCGGATTTTCGTACATCACCGGAGTATATGTTGCCTGCGTAGGTTGTATTAATTCAACAAAGTATGTATAAGCTGTATCGAATTGAGGGGCAGCTTTTGCAGGAAAAGGTTGTGTAAAATGAAACCAGTCGAACTTTAACCCAGTTTCCTGTGCGTTGCTTAAATTTTTATTGGTGTAGGTAAAGTATATATTTTGTTTTGCGTTTAAGGGCTTTATGGGTATGGTTAGTACTTTCCATTGCCCATTGGTGTTTTCAACGTTATAAGTTGAAATAATTGGGCCATTAGGGCTATTAACATGAATGTTCCACTTGCCGCCGGCTTTCCAACTAGCCAATCTAACCATTAATTGTGATTGATTTTGTAGGAGTACATTCTTGATACGCGCAACGGCATTGTTTCTAAGTACCAGCCATTTGGTGTCGGCTAATGCACTGTTTATTAAAGAGTCGGCAACAATTGAATGAATGGCGGGCTCCCCAGTTTTTACAAAAGTTAGTAGAGGTGCGGCTTTATCGGGTGCATTTTTTTGCAACCATTTTTTTAAGAATTGAAACTTAATACTATCGTTTTGATGAAACTCTCTTAATAACGGATAATCGTCATAGGTATCATCATCTCTTGAATTATTAAAAAAGGCCAGAAATTTATAATACTCTTCATGTGTAAATGGATCATAGGGATGGCTATGGCATTGTACACAGGCAAAAGTAGTGCTCATGAGCGTTTCCCAGGTAGTATTCACCCGATCAATTACAGCAGCCGTTCTAAA
Organism: Sphingobacteriia bacterium; assembly: GCA_947460365.1. GTDB lineage: Bacteria > Bacteroidota > Bacteroidia > Chitinophagales > Chitinophagaceae > Sediminibacterium. The sequence continues at coordinate 1,525 of CANHJH010000203.1, forward strand.
CTCTTCATTATCGGTACCTCCTTCATCATTGGTTACCGTATTTCGGTGAAATGCGGTTGCGATGAATTGATCATCGGAAGGATTGGGTAATAAATCTCCAGCCAGCTGTTCAACTAAAAAATCATTGTAAGGCTTATTCTGATTGAATGCTTTAATCAGCCAATCGCGGTATCGCCAAATACTTCTATCCCCATCTCTTTCATACCCTTTTGTATCTGCATAACGGGCTAAGTCCATCCAAACAGCTGCCCAACGTTCGCCAAAATGCGGAGAGGCCAATAAAGCATCCACTAACAACTCATACGCATTAGCTTGATTGTTATTTAAAAATTGATTGGCCAAAGAGCGGGATGCAGGCATACCAATTAAATCGAGACTCACTCTTCTTAATAGTACTTCTTTTGAAGCTTCTTCAACAGGTGTTACTCCATGGTCTTTTGCAGATTTATAAATAAAATGGTCGATATCGTTTCTTACCCATTTATTGGCAATAAAAAATGAATGTGTATTAGGAACATCCACTTGTTCAACAGGTATATATGCCCAATGTTCTCCCCATTTAGCCCCTTGTTTGATCCAGGTTTTTAACAGCGTTATTTCTTCATTAGAAAGCGGTGGATGTTTATAGGGCATTCTTTCCTGCAAATCAGCCGTAACAAGCCTTTTGATCATTTCGCTGTTATCAGGATCGCCGGGTATAATGGCAGGTTTACCCGACTCATTTTTAGCGAAAGCATCTTGCTCGAACAGCAAGCTGAACCCTGCTTCTTTTTTAACGCCACCGTGACAACTGATGCATTTTTTATTAAGGAGTGGCTTCACCTCAGTATTAAAATTAATTGCTTTACTGCTAGAAAAAAATAAATAGCAAAGCGTTAATAACGCCAACAGCGTAATTACAATGGTAGTTTTTCTATTATACAAGTTGGATAACTGTATCATTGACATCACAGAATTATCCTTAAATCTAATTAAGTTTTATGACAAGTCGGCTGTTTAAAATGAAATTTAAATGGCTGACATAAAAAATGGAAGCAGCGGGTTATTTATTGGATACCGTAAATGATTTACTGGAGTTATTTGTAGGGGTTTTTACTGAAGAAACCTTTATAGAAGCCAAACACCAACGTCCTTTGGGCAGATTAATCAATGTAATTGTATTGGTTGCAGCGGTTGAAGTTACTGCAGCATTTTGTGTTACATTTTGAGTATTGGTTTGATCTACCACAGTTGCTTCTATTTTAATACCACTTGAGGAGGGCATGGCGGATGTTAGCGTTACAGTAACAGGAAAAGAGGTGCCCACCGCAATACTGTTATCGGTTGCATTGATGGTAAAAGCAATATTCGTTTCTGCAACAGGTGTGGTAGTGCCACCCTCACTTGATTTACTACAAGCATTTAAAAAAGTAATGATTGCAACTACGATTAGTACCTTTTTCATATGGTTCGGTTTATTATTTTTAATGGTCACATGGAATTCGCTGGTATTTCTCCTTCGAAGGGCCATGTACTTGAATTAAATGATTTCAATAAAGTATCATAAAAATAAGGTTATTCATGCAAGTAAATTGCAATTGAATGCTTCTAGGGGATTATTATTTGAATAATAAAGGACAAAGTTTAAGAATCCTAATTGAAATTAGCGTAAGATAAACACAGCTACCTATGTTAGTAGCGAAGTAAGCAGAGAGGAAGGGATTCGAACCCTCGATACAGTTTCCCGTATACACACTTTCCAGGCGTGCTCCTTCAACCACTCGGACACCTCTCTGTTTATTGGGCTGCAAAAATAGTGGTTCAGGATGAGTGCGCGAATAATTTTTCTGCATTTATGGAAGTAATTGCTGCTATTTCTTTTTCGGACACCTCTTTTACTGCTGCAAGTTTTGATAAAACATACTGCAAATAAGCACTTTCATTTCTTTTACCTCTAAAAGGAACAGGGGTTAAATAAGGGGCATCTGTTTCTAAAACGAGGTGTTCGAGTCCAATTTTAGCGATTACTTCCCCTAAACCGGCATTTTTATAGGTAATAACCCCTCCTATTCCCAACAAAAAGCCCATTTGAGTTATCTGTATTGCGGACTCATAACTACCACTAAAACAATGAAAAATACCTTTTAATCCTTTTGCTGCATAAGGTTTAACCATTTCAATGGTTTCCTGCATGGCATTTCTGGTATGTATAACAATGGGTAGTTGTTTTTCCAGGGCCCAATCCATCTGTAAATTAAATGCTTCGAGCTGCTCTTTTTTAAACGTGGTATCCCAATAAAAATCAAGTCCAATTTCCCCAACAGCAGCAAATGGTCTTTTATTCAACCAATCTTCTACCAACTTAAGTTCCTCTTTATAATTTTCTTTTACATAACAAGGATGGAGCCCCATCATAGCAAAGCAGTTCTTTGGATATTTTTTCTCCAGTTCGAACATACTGCTGATAGCAGTGCTGTCAATGCCCGGCAGGTAAAATTTTTCGACACCCTGTTGCTTTGCGCGTTCTATAACTGCATCAATATCTTCATTAAACTCTTCGCCGTACAGATGGCAATGTGTATCAATTAGTATCATAATGAACAAAACTGAATTATTTTTTTGAATGCAAGAAAATAAAAATACATAAACCTACGTTTATTATTCGTACACCTGTAATAAATGAAAAGTGGCTAACAGAACTGCTTTTTATGGAGATTTTTTGAGGAGACTAAATCTGTACACCTAAAGCTATTGTGGTCTTCGCCTAAAATTTTGTTTTATAGGGTACGGAATAACAGAGCCGGGGTTTCTACCCCGGCTAATTTTTTTTACGGTAATACTATTTTATCGAAGCGGTAACCAAGTTGTGTAAAATGATCCAGTACTTTAGGAAGTGCATAAGCCATCCGCTCCCATGCTTTTTTACTGTCATGAAATACGATTATTGAACCGGGTTGTACATTTAAAAGTACATTGCTACAACAGTTTTCCGGACTGAGTTCTACATCAAAATCGCCACTCAGCACATCCCACATAATGATGTTATTGGGCAAAAGACTTTTCTGATGGGTTGAATGAATAGAGTTGTTTTTTTTCAGGCTTTTTATTTGTGATATTTTTA
>CANHJH010000204.1 GCA_947460365.1 Sphingobacteriia bacterium
CTGCTAAATTAATAGAAAATGCCTCCCCTTGTCGAAGTTCATCATGCTGTTTGTTGATTGTTTCTGCCAATTCCATTTTAAAGTATTAGAAATACAAATGTACAGAAATTAAGGAGCATGTGCCAGTTTGTCAGCAATTCTTTATACATTTTTTCATATGTTGACTTATATTTGCGCGGTAAAATATATCTTATGAGAAAAATTATTTTCTTAGCCTTATTATATATTGCTATTGGATCAAGGTTAAGTGCACAAGACAACATTGTTTTGGGGTTAAAGAGAGAAGCAAACAGAAACATCAACAGGGTACCTGACACTACAAATAATTGGCGTTGGAGAAGAGGGGGATTAATGAGTTTTAATCTAGCTCAAGGTTCATTAAGTAATTGGGCTGCCGGCGGTGATAATTTTTCATTGACTGTAAATGGGTACTTTAATTATTTTATTTATTACAAAAAAGACAGACATAATTTAGATAATAACTTTGATGTAAATCTTGGTTATGTTCAGTCTACCAGTTTAGGAAGTAGAAAAAATGATGATCGTTTTGATTATTTAAGTAAGTATGGTTATAAGATGGATTCGGGGGGTAAATGGTATTTATCTGGTCTTTTCAATTTTCGTTCACAGTTTTTTGATGGTTTTAATTTCAATAATAATATCGCAGATTTTACCTCATCATTTTTGTCGCCTGCTTATGTAATAGTTTCTGCAGGATTTGACTATAAACCGGATAACAAATTATCTATATTCCTTTCTCCACTTACTTCAAGATGGGTTTTGGTGATGAATTCATCACTTTCTCAAAAAGGGGTATATGGTGTTCCAAAGGGTGATAATTCAATTAATGAAATAGGTGCGTTTGCAACTGCGAATTATGCAAATACTATTGCAAAAAATATAAATTACAAGGGTAGGTTAGATTTATTTACCAATTATAAAAATAAACCTCAGAATATCGACGTATTTATGACCAACATATTCTCCTTTAAAATCAATAAGTATTTTTCTGCTACTTACACGCTTGATATGATTTATGATGATGATGTTAAATTATTTGGATCCAATAAAACATCACCTGCTCTACAAACCAAAAGCATGATTGGTATAGGATTCTTAAAGCAAATAGCACCAAAAAGAAGAATTTAACACTTTTTAGTGTGCAGCAGCTGATAACTGGTTTGCAACTAAATAATGAATAAAGGGTATCAATTAACATGATTGATACCCTTTATTCATTGTTAGAAGCGGGTTAAAATAATCATTGTAAAACCATACTAATTAGCACTCTTTACTTTTAATAAATGTTTTATTTTATTTGCTTTATAGCTGAGATCTTGATAGTTGGAGTTTAATATTGTAATATGCCCCATTTTTCGGCCTGGTTTGGTCTGAAGTTTTCCGTAAAGATGTACAAATGCATTATCGATGGCTAAAACTTCATTTAAGCCTTCATATTCTGGAATACCTGTAAAGCCATCTGCTCCAATAATATTGACAATTGCGGCTGGTAATATAGGAGAAGTATCGCCTAAAGGATATCCCAAAATAATTCGCCATAACATATCATACTGGCTGCAATGATTTCCTTCAATAGTATGATGGCCACTATTATGCACTCTGGGGGCAGTCTCATTAACCCATACATTATCCTCCACATCAACAAACATTTCAATTGCAAATAAACCGGAACTATTTAATGCTTTGGCAAGTTTTATAGCAATCGCTTCTACCACCCAAACTGTTTTTTGAGGTAATATTGCCGGACAGATTTGATAATCTAGTAAATTAAGAAAAGGATTAACCATCATCTCTGCTATAGGGTAGGGGCGTATTTCTTTTTTGTCGTTTATTGCAACAATCATAGCTATTTCCTTTTTAATAGCTACTTTCTTTTCTAGCACACAAGGTGCATCAAAAGCTAGTGGTACATCATTCGAATCATTTAGTACCTGCACTCCTTTTCCGTCATAACCACCCTCCGCTAGTTTATGAACTGCGGGTAAAAAGTTAAGTTGGTTGTTGATTTCATTTTTATTTTGTGTGACAATAAAGTCTGAGCTAGGTATTTCGTGGTCTTTATAGAATTGCTTTTGTAGAATTTTATTTTTAATTATTCGGATGGCAGATGGCTTAGGATAAATTTTTACCCCTTCATTTTCAAGTTTTTCTAATGCATCTACATTAACTGATTCAATTTCAATAGTAATTGCGTCTAAGTTTTTTCCAAATGAATATACATCTTCAAATTTACTGATGTCACCTTTGGTAAAATGATGGCAAAGATGTGCTGCAGGGCAATTCGGATCATTTTCCAAAACAAATGTTTCAACTGTATAATTTGCGGCTGCCTGCAATAACATTCGGCCTAACTGGCCTCCTCCTAATATCCCAACTTTCATTAATAAAGGGTTGTTTTTAATTTTAAAGGAAACTTTTTTTCTAACGTATATTACTGAACGAAGATAATTAAAGAGTAGGAATCTTTAGCCGTTATTATTGTTAGCACCTAAATCCAGGCCGTTATTAGAAGCCGATATTTTAAAGTCTTTAATTGCAAGAATTATAGCTTTACTGGAAGAAAAAAGTTCCCTATTAATATTGAATAAGGTAGCAATATCTTTTACATCTAACTTTTGAAGTCCTGCATGATTGTAAAACTCAATTAATTTATTCTCAAATGCTTTTTCGCTAAATTTCAATATATTTTCTAAATAGGATGTGGCCTCTTTTTCAGAAAAACTGTGGAATATATCTTCATGAAATTGATTTAGTTCAATTACTAACTGTTGATAAAGTTTGTATTTTGTTTCATTTATAGAGTTCCCTAGTTCTTTAATGTCGGTATAAATATCTTTCATACTTTTTGCCGCATACATTGCATTTCGAATCGCTTCCATTAATTGGTTTGCTCTGATTAGATAAGTAGAGGCATTTTCCTGCATGATCATTTTTGCATAAAAAGTATGTATTTCGCCGGCAGCTTTTTTTAGTCGGTTGTATTTTTCTTCATGTGAAAAAGGGTTGATAAGGAGCTGTTCAGATTCAATTGAGTTATGATATTCTTTGTCAATTGTTTTAGTTCCGGCGATTTTAAAAGCATTCATGTTTACAAGAAGTACTCTGTTTATGAATAGTCCGACTTCTTTTTCTAACATTTCCATTGCGGTGTTGCCCATGTCATAATTAGCATGGGGTAGAAAGATGGTTGCAGATTTTGGGGGTTCATTGAACCCTTTTTCTAAAAATGAGCCAAAGTTTCCAAGGAAGAAGTAAAAGATAAATACTCCAACAATGTTTATAAAAGTTTGAAATGCCACTAAAACAAAAATGGGGTCATGGATTCCTATATAAGAATGGATAAATTGAGTGATGGAGGTTAAAAACAAGTATCCAAAAATCGAAGTAAACAAATTGAATAGATTGTTGCCCAGTGCAACTCTTTTTTTTGCTGGAGAGCCTCCAATGGAACCTAAAAAAAGTTTAACTGTTGTGCCAAGTTCGGCTCCTAAAACAATTGCAATGGCAGTTTCAATCGGAATCATTTGGGCATAAAGTGCACTCAAAACCAACACCACTGTTGCTGAACTGGTTTGAATAATTGCTGTAATTGCAAACCCCATTAAAACAAATACAATCCTGTTATACTGCAAAAAAGCGGAAAGATCGATGTACTTGATTATTCCGTCCATGCTTTCTTTCATGAATTGTAGACCTAGTAATAGTAATCCAAATCCAAGGAAAGTTCCTGCAATTTTATATAGTTTTCGATTGTTTTTGAAAAGAGTAACGGAAATGCCTGCAATAGCAATGATCGGAAATGTAATACTATTCAACTCCATTTTAAATCCCAATAATGCGACTAGCCAACTATTAAATGTGCCGCCGATATTAGCACCTAAAACCACTGCCAATGCATTTTGCATAGTCAAAATGCCCGCACCTACAAAAGATAGTACCAATAGGTTTACGATAGAGCTGCTTTGAAAAATAGCTGTTAAAATGGTACCACTTAAAATAGCAATGAATTTATGCTTAGTACTTTTCTGAAGAAATAGTTTAAATGATCTGCCCTCTAGCTGTTTCAAGAAATTTTCAATTAGAAACATGCCATAGAGAAAAAGCCCTAGACCGGCAAGAAGCATCCAAATGTCTGCAGATATCATGTAATAAAGATACAGCTGGTTTATGCAAAAAAACATTAAAGTGTTGGTAAACTATTCCAATTTGCTTTGTTTACCGCATAAACAAAGTTTAGCGTAGGCGTTTCACCAAAATATTGTACCTCTTTTTCTTCAATTTTAGCAGCCCCAATTTTTTCAATTGCTTTTTGCGAACGAATATTTTCAGAACCGATATGAAAGATAACTGTATCTACATAATTAAAAGCGTATTGAATCATTAAGCTTTTTCCAGATCTGTTGTATGGCTTACCCCAACATGATCTTGCATAAAAAGTATACCCAATTTGAATGCTTCTATTTGCATCATCAAAATTGTAAAATCTGCTGCTACCTATTGGTGTGCCGGTATTTGTATC
>CANHJH010000205.1 GCA_947460365.1 Sphingobacteriia bacterium
ATTATTACCCCGCCATAAATTATAATATTTAGCTGTAGAAAGAATAGGCTCACCAAGTTCAACTTTATTTCTAATCAACCAAGGACCTACAACAATTAAAAGACCTAGAAGATACCCTAAAATCTTAAGTAATATTTGTTTTTTAATTCCTCTATATAATAGTGCCAGATATATAACCAAAATTGCAAACCCAACATAATAGAACTCTGATCGCGCAAGTGTTAACAAGCCAGCAACTAATCCAATAAAGAAAAAGTATTTGAATTTAGGATTATTATATATCAATGCAAGCAAATACATATATGATATAAAGAGAAATGTTGAAACAGGAAATACGGAAACATTAAAATACCCAAAGGCTACAGGTGGATAAAAGAAAAAAGCTAATGGTGTTATTAAAATTATCAACTTAGTTTTTTCTACCTCCCACATACTACTTAAACCAAGTATAGCTAAGATTTCAACTAATAGATTAGTAAAAATATAATAAGTGGCGCTAAAAAGAGTTGCATGCAATATATTTACTCCATAACTAGAAAAAATCGTCTTGAAAATAGCAATTAGTATTGGATAAAGCGGGGGCATATATGCACTAGGCCGGTTAAGATAAAAATAACGATGCTTATTTAAAATAGAATTCACTATGTCACCCCACTCATAAATCAATTCATTATTTACAAATAACACAATAATAACCGAAATAAAAGTTATGATTAATGAACGAAAAAAATTATAATATTTAGCCATGTAATTTTAGTGAGTTTTTTTATTTAAATAAACAATTATATAATTTCTTTAATAGGTTCTCTCTTTTTGAAATCACCTCTAGAAAAATATTTTTCAATAAAGCAATATATCAATATGAAAAAATATCTTGAACCCATTTCCTTAATCTTAAGCTTTGACTCACCAGCTTTTCTATTCCGCCATGAATTAGGGAGAACAGCGTAAGTATACCCCCGAACGATGCTCTTTAATGAGAGTTCGATTGTTAAATTAAAATGCGGAGACATCAAGGGTTTTATACCTTCAATCGTTTGCTTTTTATATAATTTAAAGGCATTGGTAGCATCATTATATTTTGTACCAATAACAAATCTAATCATAGTGTTTGCTAGTCGATTCACAATATACTTTGGAAAAGGATAATCGATTAGTCTTCCTCCACGGATAAATCTTGAACCAAAAACACAATCAAGGTCATCTACTATCATTTTATGATAAAATTTCACTAAATCCAATGGATCATCACTAAGATCGGCCATCATAACTGCTACACAATCTCCAGTAAACCTATCCAAACCAAATTTTACGGCGTTTCCAAAACCATTTGGACCTGAATTCGTATAAAAAACGAATGTATTGATTTTACCAGTTATTTCTTCAAGCTTGCTTTTGGTTCCATCTTTTGAATTATCATTAACTACAATAATTTCATGATCTATTTTAAATTTGGTCAAGGTATTATATAAAGTCAAAACTGTTTCTTCGATTGATTCTTCTTCATTATATGCAGGAATAACTATACTTAACTTCATATTGTATTTTTTTTCGCTAGGAAAGTATTGATTTTAGTAATTTTTGATCATTTACAATCCACTCATAGACCTCATCTAACAAGATTTTCAAGCTTATCTCAGGTTTCCAATTACTAAATTTTGTAATCATTGAATTATCGGTAATGTAAATTGGCAAGTCGCCTGGTCGATTTTCAGCATTACTAGATATTTCAATAGAATTTCCTGTAATAGCTGAACATAAGGTTGTCAACTCAAATAACGATACTGAGTTTTCTATACCGCCTCCCACATTAAAGATTTGCGCTTTTTGAATAGACAGGTTTGAGATTTGCCACTGAAGGAGTCTGAAAAGATCTCTAACATGCAATACATCGCGAACTTGATGACCATTACCACCATATCCTATGAAAGAAAGCTTTCCTCTCCAGAAATGTTTTGCCATCCAGAGCACGATAACACCTTGGTCAATTTTACCCATTTGGTAGGGGCCACTTAAAACGCCACAGCGGTTAATAACCGCCGGCAAACCAAAATTATGGGCAAATTCTTGAATGAAATATTCGGATGCTAATTTGGTGGTACCGTAAATGGAACGCAAACCTTCCAAGGGATAGTTTTCCGAAACACCTTGTTCCGACAAGCCTTTTAAAGCTTGATCATTGGATAGGTTGAAGCGGTTAGGAGAAGTGACTAATTTTGCTTGCGCCAAGGTGTCATAAGGATAAACGCGGGATGTAGATAGGAAAATGAACGCGGCTTGATGTTTCTTTGCAAAATAGAGTGTATTAATTGTTCCATTTAAATTTGTGTCAATTAAGTTTTCTAATTCCCCTGGTGCTTTTCCAGCTAAAACAGATGGTTCCGCTGCTGCATCAATGACAATATCTACTTTTGGAATACGATCAAAATCTGTTTTTACGCGAACATCGCCATGAACAAATTGCCCACCTACTGCTAATACTTTTTGTAAGTTTATTTCAGAACCTCTTCTTGATAAATTATCCATACAATAAACTTCTGATTCAGCATAATATTGTTTGAATAAAACCGCTAAGTTTGATCCTACGAAACCACAACCTCCTGTAATTAATATTTTCATGACTCCATATAACGGTTAAAAATGTCTACAAAAACATCTTCTAATGATTTAGTAATTTCCCAATTTGGATAATGGGCTTTCATTTTGCGCAAATCACTATAATAGCAAATATGATCACCGATTCTATTTTGCTCTACATATTTATACTTCATTGATTTACCAGATATCTTTGCGATTAGATCAAACGCCTCCAAAATTGAAACTGAATTGTCTTTGCCACCTCCAATATTGTATACTTCTGCTATTCTTGGGGCTTTAATAAATTCTTCAATAAAACGAGCCACATCGTAAGAATGAATATTGTCGCGCACTTGTTTTCCTTTATAACCAAAAACATTGTATTCTCTCTCTTCAATATTACATTTAATAAGATAGCTTAAAAAACCATGTAGCTCAACCCCTGCATGATTTGGCCCTGTTAAACATCCGCCACGCAAACAAGCTGTAGGCATATTGAAATAACGGCCATATTCTTGAACTGAAATATCCGCTGAAACTTTGGATGCGCCAAACAAAGAGTGCTTAGACTGGTCAATACTGAAATGTTCTGCGATCCCATGTTCGAAGGCTGCATCATCATAATCAAATCGAGTTCCCAATTCTTTCATCTTAATATTGTTGGGAGCGTCCCCATATACTTTATTTGTAGACAAATGTACAAAAGGAATTACTGTGGAATAACGGCGAAGTGATTCTAATAAATTGAATGTGCCTACAGCATTTGTATCAAAATCTTCAAATGGAATTGAAGCTGCTCTATCATGACTTGGTTGTGCAGCAGTATGAACAATAGCATCAGGCTTTATTTCTGGAATAATATTCAAGATTGATTGTCTATCTCGAATATCTATATTACTATATAATTTATAACTGCTACCATACTTTGCTAAACGATCCTTATTTAAAGAGTTGTCACCTTGTAAGCCAAAAAAGATAGCTCTTTGATTATTATCAATACCATAAACTTCCCAACCTTTTTCTAAAAAATACTCTGCTACTTCTGATCCAATTAATCCCATTGAACCTGTAACTATTAGTTTTTTACTCATATGATTATATTTATTTTGATATAAATTCTTTCGGCGCTTTAGTCCACTCAGATGGTGGCAATGCTTTAAAGTAATCGTAAGTTTTTTGTAAGCCTTCTGCTCGATCTACTTTTGGCTCCCATCCTAAAATGGTTTTTGCTTTGGTGATATCTGGTTGTCTTTGTTTTGGATCATCCACTGGTAGTTCCTTGTAAACAATTTTTACGGTGGATCCTGTTAATTTTAATACCTCTTCTGCAAAATCTTTTAAGCTTATTTCATTTGGATTGCCAATATTGACTGGACTTGCGTAGTCGCTTAATAATAAACAGTAAATGCCTTCTACTAAATCATCTACATAGCAGAAGCTTCTGGTTTGTGAACCATCACCAAAAACGGTCATATCCTCACCTCTTAATGCTTGACCAATAAATGCAGGTAATGCACGGCCATCATTCAGACGCATTCTTGGACCATAGGTATTGAAAATTCTGATAATTCTTGTTTCTACATTATGAAAAGTGTGGTAAGCCATTGTGATGCTTTCCATATAGCGTTTCGCTTCATCGTATACGCCTCTTGGACCCACTGGGTTAACATTGCCCCAATATTCTTCGGTCTGAGGATGTACTAATGGATCTCCGTATACTTCGCTTGTACTAGCAACGAGTATTCTTGCACCTTTTGCTTTGGCTAAGCCTAAACAATTATGTGTACCCATCGCACCCACTTTCAAGGTTTGAATAGGTATTTTTAAATAATCTATCGGACTCGCTGGTGATGCAAAATGTAAAATATAATCCAAGTCTCCTTTGATATCAATAAAAGTGGTCACATC
>CANHJH010000206.1 GCA_947460365.1 Sphingobacteriia bacterium
GTTTTTAACCAATTTAATTTTAGCCGAAGTATCTGAAAAACAATAATTATTTTTTGACGCCATTATTCCGTTTTGGAGATAGATCGTTCCTTCTTTGGAAGCAATTATAAATTTAGCAGTATCTGAGGTAGACCATCTGTATGCATCACTTATGATTGCAGAATTAAAACTAATGGTATCAAAAAAGCATACAGTAGTGTCGATACTGAATCCTTTAATTGCAGGTTTAACTGCAGATGTATTTACATGTGTTATTGAAATGGGCTTTCCCGATTCATATTTCAAAATACCATCGGAGGCTTCGAATCTATAAAGCCCAGGTGAATTAATTGTGATACTATCGTTACTTCCCTGCAAAATAATCGTATCATTTTTATACCATGTATACAAGATATTTTTAGCTGCTTTAAACACCAGCAAATTATCGGGACAAAGAAGCGTATCGTTTAAATAATTAGTTTGAGGATTTACAGGGAAAGAGATGGGTTGTTGAAATCCCAGCATATATTGTTGAGTTGAATCTTTACCATAACCACTGGTAATCTGCCCCGAAGTGCCCAATAATCCTCCATTTGAGGAAGTAGCATAAAAGCCAATAGAGCTTCGTTTAATTGACTGAGCAGTTAAACTTGCAGATAGAGGCAATAGCAGAATAATGAAAATATATTTTCGCATCAATTATTTTTTTTCAATTAAAGAATTGACCAATTTTTCTAATTTTTCAATTCTATCTGATAGCTGCTGATTTTCTTTACTCATTTGACCGATTTTACGATCTTTTTCTGCTACTTTTTTATTTAACTCCTGAATTGCTTTAAGTGCTATACCTGAAGCATCAATAGTACTGATATGTTTTTTATCGTCTTTTACACCTACATCAAATAGTTCCTTGAATTCTTCAGCAATTGGCCCGATATGAGATTCATCAGTACCCTTGTAGTTCCATTTTTGAATAGTAAGTTGATCAATTTTATCTAAGAGTTCTTCCCCATTAATATCAATGAATTGATCTTTGAAGTCTTTACTGGAAGAGTTGGTCCATGTACCACCATTGGTTAAAAATGCACCATTTCCATTGGCCGATGAATTGCCCACTTGTAAGGCATTACCTGTTGAAGTTGTTGGAATACCGAAGGCCCATTTAGTTACCTCTGTATTTCCTAAAACCACTGTATTGGAAGTTTCAACTTTTGCATTATAACCAATTACCGATGCATTAGATAAATTATTGGAGAGCAGATCTGCTTTAGAGCCAATTGCAGTATTGTAATTTCCAGTAACATTTGTGGTCAACACATCTTCCCCTAAACCTGTATTACTTTTACCGGTTGTAATGTTATTCATAGCAGCTGCACCAACTCCGGTATTTCCATCACCTGTAGATTTATTAAGTGTTACACGACCAATAGCGGTATTTCCTGCACCAGTTAGATTAGCATAAAGAGCGGCTTGTCCTACTGCGGTATTAAATGTACCGGTGGTATTGTTATTCATTGCTCTTCTACCAATTGCAGTATTTTCATTACCAGTGGTGTTTGCACCAAGTACATTCGTTCCTACAGCGGTGTTATTTGTTCCTTCCGTATTGTTTCCAAGGGTATTTTGACCAACAGCTGTATTTTCATTTCCTATTGTTGTTTTTGAAAGTGCGGCATCACCCACTGCTGTGTTATTCACCCCGGTAGTTAAAAGTGCAAGTGCATTGGCACCAACCGCTACGGTGTTACTCATAGTTGTTGATGTTTGAAGTGCATTATTACCGATAGCCACATTATTTTGACCAATATTATTTTCTTTAAGTGCTGCTGCTCCTACGGCGGTATTACCGCTTCCATAATTGTTATTTCTTAAGACATCTATTCCTAAACCGCTATTAGCATTCCCTGAAATGTTTTTAATTAGGCCAAAATGCCCCACTACGGTATTTGCATTACCAATGGTATTGTCGCTCATCACATAAGCTCCAACTGCGGTATTACCACCACCTGTAGTATTGTTTAATAAGCCATTAACACCAACAGTAGTATTACTTACACCAGTAGTTTTGGTCATAGTCATATTACCTACGGCAGTATTACCACCACCAGTGGTAACCATGGACAATGAATTCATTCCGATGGCTAAATTACCTGCACCTGTTGTATTTAAATTCAGCGCATTGGTTCCAATAGCTAAGTTTCCGGTAGCGATATTATTTTGTAAAGCTTTGGTACCAATTGCAATAGTGCTATTACTGGTACTATCGTTTTGTAATGCTTGTGCACCTATGGCAATTTTATTTGAAAAAGTTTTGTTGCTCATTAGTGCGGCATTCCCAAATGCAAGGTTATTGGACCCAGTGGTGTTATTCCCAAGAGCAAAAGTTCCGATTGCCGTATTTGATCCACCAGTAGTGTTATTCTGTAATGTATGAGAACCTACAGCAGTATTCCCCCAAACTGTATTAAATTTCAAGGCATATGCACCAATAGCAGTATTATCACCTTGATCAATTAAATTTTGCAATGCAGCAACACCCATTGCCACGTTATTGATAGAAGTCGTTTGGTTCATTAATGAATTACTACCCACAGCTGTATTAAAACTACCGGAAGTATTTGACTTAAGAGCCCTTGCTCCTATTGCGGTATTACCACTTCCATTGTTCCAAGAAATACCACCGGGTGCATTAAAAACTCCCACTCCATTGTTTGAATAAAGTGCCTCTCTACCAAATGCCGAGTTGTCTCCTGCTGAAATATTACTGTGCAATGCATCTAGACCTGCTGCGGTATTGCCATCTCCTGTTGTATTTAATTCTAATGCACCACTACCAACTGCAACATTTACACTACCAGTTGTATTAAGCATCAATGTAGTGCTTCCAATTGCTGTATTTGCCCAACCTTTTGTGTTTTTTTGCAAAGCTTGATGACCAACGCCAGTATTATACCCACTTGAATCAGTGTTGGATAACACTTCACTTCCAATCGCTACATTCCTACCACCTACTGTATTTTTTGCCAAGGTATTACTACCGATGGCCACATTATTAGGTCCCTGGTTTTTATATAACGCATTATTACCGATAGCAACTGTAGCGCTACTGGAAGAGTCTTGGAACATAGCAAATTGTCCTATGGCAATGTTGCTGTTATTTCTTTTATTATTTTGTAAAGAAAAAGTTCCAATGGCCACATTACCTGCACCAGATATTAATTCTTTAGCAGACCTAAAACCAATGGCCACATTATCATTCCCTGATTTAATATTATGTAATGCTTCAGAACCATATCCATTATTGTTAACCGCAGTAACATTGGTTCTGGCAACACTTTCACTTGAAAAAATATTGTTTGTGTTGATTTTAATCAGACCACCGTTGCCATTGCCTAAAAAAGCTCCGTTCAATTGCAGGTCTCCGTTAATAACTACTTTTCTATTATCGAATTCACCATAAACTAAAGGGGTAATAGTATTGGTTACATCTATGGCTAGCCGGTTACTAACTGATTTAAAGCTTGGGTTATTACCCACATTATTACCAATAAAAATATTATTAGAACCACTGTCTAATGAATATCCAGCAGAAAAACCAATGGCAGTATTGTTTGAGCCATTTGTATTGACCCACATTGCATTAGTACCAATGACCGTATTGTTGTTACCAGTTTTATTAGACAAACCGGCACCTCTTCCAAAACCAACATTAAAACTACCCGTAGTATTACTATTTAATGCGAAATTTCCGAATCCTGAATTTGCTAGTCCGGTTGTATTAAATGCTAAAGCAGATGTTCCATAAGCATTATTTCTGTTTCCGGTGGTATTGTCTCTTAGCGACGAAAGGCCAACTGCGTGATTTTGAAATCCTGTAGTATTTTTAGAAAACAACAACTCCCCCAGTCCGAAATTGGAGAGTGTATCTTTAAAAATAAATGGATTGGGCGCATAGTTAGCAAATGGAACAGACTGCAACTGAGACACACCTGCATTCATGAATATTCCATTTGATTTAATGTCTATTTCTGTTTTAAGGAATATTTTGTTAGGCATATTATGCCAACCAATTTTTGAGAAATCACCAATTGTGCTGATACCAGTTCCAATAGCAACAGTAAATTGACCATATTTATCTGTATTGGTAGTATGTACTTCCTGAAATCCGATGCCTTTAGCAAATAAGCTATCAGCAGATAAGGAAAATCTAATTTTTATGGGTTTTGAAGAAACTACAAAACCAGCACTATCCAATGCAATTCCTTGAAAATTAAAGGATTTTGGACTCTGAGATTTTGATACAACGACAATTAAAAAGCACGCAATTGTCGTGAATAAAAATTGTTTGAAAATTCTCATGCAGCTGTTTATTTATTAAAAAGAAGTTAAAATTAAGCGTAATAAACAAATGAATATAAGTAAAAAAATTAAACTAATAAAAAAAAGGTAAAAAACATTGATAATAAATAACTTATATAGTAATTATAATTA
>CANHJH010000207.1 GCA_947460365.1 Sphingobacteriia bacterium
AAATCCCCCCAATCCCTCTTTTTATATTCCAATTGATTTTTATCATTACCACCTAAACGATCCATTCTCAAATCCACCATCCATCATCATTCCTACCCAACCCAATTTCCCCCTCCATCGCACAACTCCGTTACCTCAGTCACACCCATTGCATGCCGACTAATAATAAACAAGTCTATTTACTGAATAAACGGCACAATTATTTTTGTTAGAAAACTAATTTTCAGGAACAAATAACAATTAAGCAGTTAGTTTTTACTAAGTTATTGGAATAATAAAAACAAGTATTCAGTGCCATTTTCTTGTTTAAAAAAATAGCTATGAATAATAATTAAGGGGGGAGGTAAAAGTAAAAAAATAGTTTTAATAATCCTATTAATAATTTAAAAAAACAGCTTATTAATGAATGGATTTTTAAGCGTAGTGCCCGAGACTGGATTATCTATTATCTACTAAGATCCAATACGTCTCACGAGGGGGCTAACCATAAAGATGCCCACTCGCTGCGCTCGCACGGGATTGTTCATTTGTCCGCTTTACAAAATATGATTTTGTACGCTCCCAAATAAAAAATCCCGCACAATGTGCAGGAATCTTTATGGGTGCCCGAGACTGGATTCGAACCAGCACGCCGTTGCCAGCACCACCACCTCAAGGTGGCTTGTCTACCAATTTCAACACCCGGGCTTGAAGGGTGCAAATGTAGAAAAATTTTATTACATCCGATCGGGTACTTTTATACCCAATACCTGCATGCCATTTTTAATTACGTTGGCTGTTAATATGGCCAACATCAACCGCAATTGCTGCTTTGCTGTACTCTCCGCATTGGCAATAGAATGTTCATTATAAAACGAGCCGAACGTTTTAGCAACCGTATAAATATAAATGGCTAGTTTAGATGGATCATGCTCTGCTGCTGCTTCTTTTAGCACTGTCGGAAATTGCTCTAATTGTATAATCAACTCTTTCTCTAACGGCAATAATGCTGCTTGTTCTGCACCTGATACAGTTAATTCCTTATCGCTTGCATCCATTTTACGCAATATGCTTTTTATTCTGGCATGCGTGTACTGTATAAATGGACCGGTAAATCCATGAAAATCAATGCTTTCTTCCGGATTAAATACCATTTTTTTCTTTGGATCTACCCGCAGCAAAAAGAACTTCAATGCACCCAATCCCAAGGTATCATATAATTCCACTCGCTCTTCATCTGTAAAGTCATTTACTTTACCCAACTCCTCCGTTTTTTGCTTCGCTATTTCTATCATAGCTGCTACTAAATCGTCGGCATCTACTACCGTGCCTTCTCTGCTTTTCATTTTTCCGGTGGGCAATTCTACCATGCCGTAACTTAAATGGTATATGCCATCTGCCGAAGGCAATCCCAAATGCTGACAAATTAATTTCAATACCTTAAAATGATAGTTCTGTTCATCGCCTACCACATAAATGCTTTGATGGGCATTAAATTCCTTTTGTTTTTGTTCTGCCAATCCAATGTCTTGGGTAATATATACCGATGTGCCATCTTTTCTTTGCACCAGTTTTTCATCGAGCCCATCGGCGGTTAAATCTATCCAAACACTGCCATCTTCCTTTGCATAAAATACGTTCTTCTCCAATCCTTGTTCTACCAAGTTTTTACCCAATAAATAGGTATTGCTCTCGTAATAGGTTTTGTCGAAATCTGTCCCTATTTTTTTATAAGTCACGTCAAATCCTTCGTACACCCATTCATTCATTTTTTTCCAAAGCTCCATCACAGCAGGATCTCCCTTTTCCCAGTTCAACAACATCTGCTGGGCAGCTTTCATAATGGGGGCCGATTTTTCTGCTTCTTCGGGTAGCATTCCCTTCAACGTCAATTCCGAAACTTCTTGTTTATAAGCGTCATTAAATTTTACATAATAATCGCCTACAAAATGATCTCCTTTGGTTTGGGTAGAGGATGGGGTAGCACCATTGGCAAACAACTGCCAGGCGATCATACTTTTACAAATATGTATGCCCCTGTCGTTTATAATGCAGGTTTTTACCACTTCATTACCGGTGAACTTTAATATTTCCGCAATGCTTCTGCCTAAAAAATTATTCCGTAAATGCCCCAGGTGTAAAGGTTTGTTGGTGTTGGGGGAGGAGTACTCTACCATAACTTTTGTATGTGTAGCAGCAGCTTTTCCAAATGCTTGGTTATGGTATTGGCTCAATAAAAATTGTACCCAATAATCGTGGGTTAACGATAAATTTAAAAATCCTTTTACCAAATTAAAACTGGTAAATAGGGTTGGATGCTTGGTAGTTAAATATTTGCCCAATTCGTCTCCCAGTGCATCCGGCGATTTCTTTAATTCTTTTACGAATGCAAATAATACTACGGTATAATCTCCTTCAAATTCAGGCTTGGTACTATTTACAAGAATAGCATGTGGAGGTATAGAATAATTATATAGCTCACCAATTGCAGATGCGGTAACTTCTTTTATCTTTGCAACAACACTCATAATTGTATTGATTTGGGGTGCAAAACTAACCAATTAACTACTACCTTTGCTAGCCTATTATGCAAAAGCTGCATTTTTTCATCAGTAATTTCATCCTTAAGACGGTTGATTTGTTCTACCCGCTCTTTCGTCGTTTTATGCCCTTACAAACTTTCCGCTATGCAGCTTGTGGCGGCTTTAATACATTGTTGGATATTAGTTTGTTTTTTGTGTCGTACAACTTTATACTAGATAAAATGCCGGTAAACCTGGGCTTAATCATCATAGAACCACATATAGCCGCATTTTTAGTAGGTTTTTTGGTAACTTTTCCTATTGGATTCTATTTGAGTAGATATGTGGTGTTTCAGGAAACTTCTGTGTCTAAGCGATCGCAATTGGGAAAGTATTTTATGGTAGTAACCGGATGCCTGGTTTTAAACTATGTATTCCTTAAAATATTTGTAGATGTTTGGGGTTGGTATCCTACACCCTCTAAGATTATTACTACTTTTTTTGTTGTTGCATTCAGCTATATTTCACAAAAGAACTTTACATTTAAGACAGTATCCTAGTGTCTATTGCATCATTTATCATTTAAATTGTCTGATTTCCATGTACTTAAAGTCATTATACTGACATTATTTCATCTTTTTGTAGATGGCATAATGATTGATTTTGTGAATTAAGTAAAATACATAATATGGGAAAGATAATTGGGATTGACCTTGGAACCACCAATAGTTGTGTTTCTGTAATGGAAGGAAATGAGCCAGTTGTTATAGCTAACGACGAAGGCCGTAGAACTACTCCTTCAGTAGTGGCATTTTTAAAGAATGGAGAGCGAAAAGTAGGTGATCCTGCAAAACGTCAGGCAATTACAAATCCTCAAAACACTATTTCTAGTGTGAAGCGCTTTATGGGTCGTAAATACGACGAAGTGACGGAAGAAATCAGCCATTGGAGTTATAAAGTTGCCAAAGGTGACAATAATACCGTTCGTGTAGCGATCGATGATCGTTTATATACACCGCAGGAAATCTCTGCAATGGTGTTGCAAAAAATGAAAAAAACGGCAGAAGACTATTTAGGACATGAAGTAACCGAAGCGGTAATTACCGTTCCTGCCTACTTTAATGATGCGCAACGCCAGGCTACTAAAGAAGCCGGTGAAATTGCAGGATTAACCGTAAAAAGAATTGTAAATGAGCCTACCGCTGCGGCGTTGGCTTACGGGTTAGATAAAAAACATGCCGATCAAAAAATTGCCGTATTCGATTTGGGAGGTGGTACGTTCGATATTTCTATCCTTGAATTAGGGGATGGTGTATTTGAAGTAAAATCTACCAACGGTGATACGCATTTAGGTGGTGATGATTTTGATAAAGTAATCATGGATTGGTTGGCTGATGAATTTAAAAGTCAGGAAGCCATTGATTTACGTAAAGACCCGATGGCCTTACAGCGTTTGAAAGAAGCAGCCGAAAAAGCAAAAGTAGAGTTGAGCTCTTCTTCTGAAACAGAAATCAACTTGCCATATGTTACTGCTGTAGATGGCGTTCCTAAGCACTTGGTATTAAAATTAACTCGTGCAAAGTTTGAGCAATTAGCCGATAACTTATTTGTGCGTTGTTTAAAGCCTTGTGAAGCTGCTTTAAAAGATGCAGGATATGCTACATCTGAAATAGATGAAATTATTTTAGTGGGTGGTTCAAGCCGTATTCCTAAAGTACAAGAGATTGTAGAGAAATTCTTCGGAAAAAAACCCAATAAAGGGGTTAACCCAGATGAAGTGGTGGCCGTAGGTGCTGCTATTCAAGGTGCGGTGTTAACCGGTGAAGTAAAAGATGTATTGTTGTTAGATGTTACGCCTTTAAGCTTAGGTATTGAAACCATGGGCGGTGTGATGACAACCATGATCGCTTCTAATACCACCATTCCAACCAAGAAAACAGAAGTATATTCTA
>CANHJH010000208.1 GCA_947460365.1 Sphingobacteriia bacterium
ATCAGACTTGCCTTTTGCCCATGAACTAAATTCGTTTTCGAATTTTTGCTTTTGACCATAAGTATTGAACTTTATTAATTGCTTTGTTTCGCCATCAAAAAATTTCCAATAATTTGCAATACCTGCATAATCAGAAGCCAATTTTAATTTTACAGATGGGTCTTTCACCATTTGCTCATGCATGTATTTCAATCTCATGTCTCTTAATGAAACCAATGCAGGATTTTCAACTTCGTTTTTTAATTTGATACCATAACTATTTTCATAGCGGTTGGTTCCACCTGGATATCCGTATATCATTGCATAGTCGCCATCTTTAGTTCCTTTAATACTTACAGGTAAATATTTTTTTGGCTTTAAAGGCACATTTTCTTTGCTGTATTCGGTTGGTTTACCATCTTTTGAAGCATACACTCTAAAAATCGAGAAGTCACCTGTATGTCTTGGCCATTCCCAATTGTCTGTATCGCCTCCAAATTTTCCAATGCTTTCTGGAGGAGTTCCTACTAAGCGAATATCCTTGTAGGTTTTATACACATACATGATATATTGATTGTCTTTAAACATGCTGTAAATTCTGCCAGCTATTCCATTTTCTTTATTGGCTACAGAATCAGTAATAGTTTTATAAACGTCTTGTATTTTTTTTGTTCTTTCTGCCCATGTTAAACCTTTTAAACCAGCTTCCACTTGAGCCGTAACATCTACAATTTTTTCAAGAAACTGTACAGTTAATTCAGATTTAATTTCTTGATCTTTATTATAAGCGTAAAAACCATCGCGTAGATAATTATTTTGAACACTACTTGCATTGGCAATTGCTTCGTAACCACAATGATGATTGGTAAAAATCAATCCTTGATCACTTACAATTTCTCCTGTACAACCTCTTCCAAAAATAATGATAGCATCTTTTAATGAGGAATGGTTAACAGAATACAGTTGTTCTTTAGTTAGTTTTAAACCTCTCTTTACCATGTTTTCGTAAACTTGTTTTCCTAATAACATAGGTAACCACATCCCTTCATCAGCTCTAGTTGTTAGCATGGTTGAAATCAACACAATTGATAATAGTAACTTCTTCATTTTTTTTAATTTATTTGATATAATGAGTTGAATGGAAAACCAATCAACTGTTTGGTTGGCAAACCTAATTATTTTTGACAATATAAATACCAACATTTTACCATTAGTTTGAATTTTATTAATATGAATGGGGTTTTCAGTTATTGTAAAGTCGAATATGATACGAATAATAAATTATATTTGCTTCTTTCAAAAAAGACTACAATGGCAATTTTCGATATTAAACTACCAAAAACAATTGCCCGGGTACTAAATATTCCAATTAGTAATCCGAGGAGTCAACAATTAAAGGTGTTAAGGAAATTATTAAGGAAGGCTCGATTTACTGAATTTGGTCAGAAGTTTAGGTATGATGATATTTTATTGAGTAAGCATCTAGGTAAAAAATTCCAACAGATTGTCCCTACATATAATTACGATAAAATTTATACTGATTGGTGGTACAAAACTTTAGAAGGCAAGCCCGATGTTTGTTGGCCAGGTGTAATAAAGTTTTTTGCATTAAGCAGCGGAACAAGTGAAGCGGCATCTAAATATATTCCCATTACTAAAGAACTCATTAAAAGCAATACCATAACTAGTTTACGACAGCTAGTAAGTTTAACCAAATATGATAATGTGCCAAAAAGTGCCATAGGAAAAGGTTGGTTAATGTTAGGGGGAAGCACTCAATTGCAAAAAGGGCCTACCTATTTTGCTGGTGATTTAAGTGGCATACAACAAAAGAACCTACCTTTTTGGTTTCAGGGTTTAGGATTGTATAAACCAGGTAAAAAAATTGCCAGAGAAAAAGACTGGTCCAAGAAAATCGATGAAATAGTAGAAAATGCTCCTAATTGGGATATTGGTTTCATTATCGGTGTGCCTGCTTGGTTGCAATTGTGCATAGAAAAAATAATTGAAAGATATCAGTTGAAAAACATACATGAGCTTTGGCCAAATTTGGCATTTTATGTTCATGGTGGAGTAGCAATGGAGCCCTATAAAAAAGGTTTTGAAAGATTGATGGGTAAGCCGTTAACTTATATAGAAACTTATCTTGCCAGCGAAGGTTTTTTAGCGTATCAAAGCAGACAAGATGCAAAGGGAATGTCGCTTTCTATTAATAATAATATTTTCTTTGAGTTTGTGCCTTTTGATGACAACAATTTTGACAGCGAGGGCAATATGATTGAGAATCCGCAAGCATATATGATTCACGAAATAGAAGAACATAAAGAGTATGCTCTTTTAATTAGTACTAACGCAGGTGCTTGGAGGTATGCAATTGGAGATACAGTAAAATTAGTAGATAAAGAAAGAACTGAAATTATTATCACAGGCAGAACAAAACATTTTCTAAGTTTAGTAGGAGAGCATTTAAGCGTTGATAATATGAACAAGGCAATTGACTTGGTGTCAAACGAATTGAATATTTCTATACCAGAATTCACTGTAACGGGTGTGCCTGATGGCAACTTTTTTGGCCATAAATGGTATGTAGCTTGTAATGAGAAAATTGACAAAGAAGTGTTAGCTAGTTTATTAGATGAAAAATTAAAAACATTAAATGATGATTATGAGGTTGAGCGAAAACATGCATTGAAATCAATTTCAGTGGAAGTGTTAACAGAAAATGTATTCATGGCATTTATGAAATCAAAAGGAAAAATTGGCGGACAACATAAATTCCCCAGAGTATTAAAAGGAAAATCGCTGGCAGATTGGCTCGCTTTTTTGTCACAACTCAGCAACTAATTTTTATTATTTATAAATACACAACATGCTTGAAGCAGTTATATCAGGTTTGGTGCTAGGATTTGCGTTAGTGTTTTCTGTTGGACCTGTTATTTTTACAATTCTTAAATTGAGAATTAATTATGGGTTTATAAGTGCCTTGTATTTTGTATTGGGGGTTTGGGTTAGTGATTTAATTTGGATAATCATTGCCAATTTTTTCGGAGGATTACTAAATGAACTCATTAATTTAAAAAAAGAGCTAGGTATTTTTGGAAGTGTTTTTTTAATGGGGCTCGGCATCTTTTATCTGTTTTTTAAAAAATATCATAGCAAGGAAGATATAGACAAAGGAATAAAAATCAATAGTACCACTCACATCAAACTATTTATAACTGGTTTTTTAATAAATACATTAAACCCTGCTGTAATTGCGCTATGGCTAGCTGCGGCCGCAAAATCATTATCTAATACTTGGAATGAAAGGTTAGTTGTTTTCACTTTATGTTTATCGATAAATATAGTTGCAGATATTTTTAAAATAAAGCTAGCAGGCAAGCTTAGAGAAACGTTAACTGAAAAAAACATTTCGATTATTAATAAAATTTCCGGCTTATTATTTATAGGTTTTGGAATTGCTTTACTCCTAAGTGTTATTTAATTTCAACAATGGCTAGCAATAGAACATCAAATTTTTGGAAAAAGACAAGAAAAATATTTTTATATCTTTTCATTTTTCAGTTTGTTTATATTTTGTTTTGTAAATGGATAAATCCTCCTATCACAATTACGCAATTAGTTAGTGTGATAAAAGGCGATGGATTACGCAGAGATTATATCAGCTTTGAGGATATGAGTCCAAATATTAAATTGGCAGTAATGGCTTCAGAAGATCAACAATTTCCAGACCACGATGGGTTTGATATCCGAGCCATTAAGTTAGCTGTGAAATATAACAAAAAACATCCCAATAAAACAAGAGGGGCGAGTACAATTAGTCAGCAAGTGGCGAAGAATGTTTTCTTATGGCAACATGGTGGATTTTTCAGAAAGGGATTGGAAGTGTATTTCACATTTATGATTGAATTGTTATGGAGCAAAGAAAGAATATTAGAAGCTTATTTAAATATAGCCGAAATGGGCAGAGGGATTTATGGCGTTCAAGCTGCTTCCAGAATTTATTTTCATAAAGACGCCAATCACTTATCAGCCCGAGAAGCTGCAATGATAGCGGCCTGTTTGCCTAATCCTAAAAAATATACAGTAGTGCCCCCTTCGAGATACGTTTCAATAAGATCAAGTAAAATAGTAAACCAAATGAACAATTTAAGAGGGGATACTGACATTGAAGCGTTAATTAAATAATTGCATGTATAGCTTTGATGGCTTTATCAAATCTTTGATCATAATCTCCACCAATTTCAACCCAAGGTACTTTCTGGTTAACCATTGCATCTTTATAATAATGAAATAATTTATGTCGAATATGCTCATCAGGGTATTCTCTTAATTCGTCCTGAACCCATAAGATATCGGGCTTACAAAGTAAATACAAATCATATTGTCTGTGTACAATCTCATTTAATATTGTATTGTCACAAGCATTAAACACAAACTCACTCCAGATTTTCATCACATACATATC
>CANHJH010000209.1 GCA_947460365.1 Sphingobacteriia bacterium
TTATATGAGCATGAATGGAGCGTAGAATTTAAAGGAAATACTAATTTAGGTGAATGGTTCTTCGATTACACCGTTATTAAAGAAGTGTCCAATAAGCTAGGATTCGATATTTATTTGATTGATATAAACGGATTATTGGATCGTCAAAAAATTTACGGCTATGAGGATGATGTTGAGCGATTTACTGCTTTTCAGATTGCTGTGGTGAATTGGATCAGTAGCTGGCAACATCGCCCGGATATACTCCATTGTCATGATCATCATACCGCTTTAATACCATTCATGATTAAACACTGTTACGATTACCAGTTTTTGGGTAATATTTCAACTGTATTAACGATTCATAATGGACAATATCAAGGATGGATGAGTTGGGATAAAAGCATGTTTATTCCTCGCTGGGACTTATGGAAACGTGGCTTGTTAGAGTGGGAGGGCAATATTAATCCGTTGGCCTGTGGGGTAAAATGTGCAGATATTGTAACTACTGTTAGTAAAAGTTACATGGACGAATTACGAGTAAATGCGAATGGGTTAGAAAAATTATTTGAATTTGAACGAGGTAAATGTGTAGGAATTTTAAATGGTATAGACCACGATGTGTGGAATCCTTTAACAGACGCATATATTACTAATCATTTTGGTATAGATAGTGTGATGGAAGGGAAAGAACAGAATAAATTGGAACTTTGTGAAGAATTTGGATTGGATCCAACTAAACCATTATTTGTATTTATTGGTCGTTTGGTTGGCGAAAAAGCTGCAGATATTTTGCCGGATGCCATAAAAAGAGCCATTCATAATACGCAGGGTGACGCATCATTTCTTATCTTAGGGAGCGGGGAGAAAAAAATTGAATGGGACTTCATGCAAATGAAGGAATTTTATAGCGGTATATTCAACGCAGTAATTGGCTACAATGAAAAGTTAAGTCATAAAATGTATGCAGGCGCCGATTTCTTATTAATGCCGAGTAGAGTAGAACCTTGTGGATTAAATCAACTATATGCTTTGCGATATGGTACTGTGCCAATAGTAAGAAATACGGGTGGTTTAAGGGATACTGTAATTGATATGGGCATTTTAAATGGGTATGGGATTTGTTTTGATCAGGCTAGTATTCATGATATTGATTATTCAATAGGAAGAGCGGTTTCGGTTTATCAGGATAAAGTACATTTAGAGTGGATGAGAAGGTTTATGATGAACATAGACCATAGCTGGGAAAGTACTGTTAGCCGGTATAAAGAAGTTTATTTGAGTACTAAATTTTAATTAATATAAAGATTGATTATCTTTTCAAGAAATGAGCCAGATACATAGCATGCATTACGCCGGAAATGTTTGTGAAGCGAGTTTCATGTAGTTAATCAAATCAGTAAATGCATACATATGAAAAAAATAGCTAACTCAGTGCTGGCCGTAATCTTAGGAGGTGGGGCCGGCTCTAGATTGTTTCCCCTAACAGTTAGTCGCTCAAAGCCCGCTGTGCCCATTGCAGGGAAATACCGCTTAGTAGATATTCCAATTAGTAACTGCATCAATAGCAACATCAACAGAATGTTTGTATTAACGCAGTTTAATTCAGCCTCATTAAACAAACACATTAAAAACACTTATCACTTCAGTGCATTTAGTACTGGCTTTGTAGATATTCTTGCTGCAGAGCAGACACCCGATAATCCTGGTTGGTTTCAGGGAACAGCCGATGCCGTAAGACAATCATTAAGGCATATCACCAATCTTGATTTTGACTATATCTTAATTTTAAGTGGAGATCAGCTATATCAAATGGATTTTAGTGAAATGCTCCAAAATCATAAAGACAAAAATGCAGACATTTCCATTGCTACCATTCCAGTTAATGATAAAGATGCTCCCGAATTTGGTATACTAAAAACAGATGCAAGGAATAGTATTACTTCATTTATTGAAAAGCCCAGTAAAGAATTATTACCTGAGTGGGTAAGTGATACGGGAAGTGATATGCAACGTACCGGTAGAAATTATCTCGCTTCAATGGGTATATACATATTCAATAAACAAGTGCTGTATAAGTTGTTAAATGAATCCTATCCATCCGCTACAGATTTTGGTAAAGAAATCATTCCGGAATCAATTGAAAATTATAATGTAGCCAGTTTTCAGTACGATGGGTATTGGACGGATATTGGTAATATATATTCTTTTTTTGAAGCTAATTTGGCACTTACAGAAGAAATACCGCTGTTTAATTTATTTGACAATGAAAAAACGGTATATACAAGAGCGCGGATGTTACCTCCAGCTAAAATAAGTGGTACTACTTTAGAAAAAACGATAATAGCCGAAGGTTCCATTATTCACGCAAGCCGAATAGAAGAAAGTGTTGTCGGTATCCGATCAAGAATTGGTTTGGGTTCAACTATTGTTAAGACATACATAATGGGTAATGATTATTATGAAACGATGGAGGAAATGCAAAACAATGTAAATAAAGGATTACCTAAAATTGGCATTGGCGATAGATGTTATATAAAAGATGCAATAATTGATAAGAATTGCCGTATCGGAAACGACGTAAGAATCAATGGAGGAAATCATTTATCTAATACCGACCACCCGCTCTATACGGTAAAAGATGGAATTGTTGTAGTAAAGAAAAATGCGGTTTTACCCGATGGATTTGTTATTTAATGGATTTTATTTTTTATACCACTTCAGCTGTGAAGCGGTATTTTTTATATTAAGTTAAATGTTTGCAGCATACCTGCTCAACTAAAACAATTGCTATGTCATCTTCTACATCAAGTGGTACTTTCTCTAAAGTTATTAAGCCAACATTAAGCCTGGCACAGATTTTTTTCATGAGCTTTGGTTTTTTAGGAATTCAGTTTGGGTTTGCTTTGCAAAACGGAAACACCAGTAGAATCTTGCGTTCTTTTGGTGCAAATGTAGAAGAGCTCCCCCTGTTTTGGATAGTAGCTCCTTTGGTTGGAATGATTGTACAGCCATTAATTGGTCATTACAGTGATAAAACCTGGAACAAATTAGGACGTAGAAAACCTTATTTCTTAACAGGGGCCTTACTATCATCTGTTGCATTGATTATCCTACCCAATTCAGGTGCTATGACATCTATCATTCCGGCTTTATGGATAGGTGCAGGTATGGTAATGATTATGGATGCCTCGTTTAATGTAGCAATGGAACCATTTCGCGCATTGGTTGCAGATAACTTGCCCGATGATCAGCGTACAAGCGGTTTTGCGGTGCAAACTTTTTTAATTGGTGTTGGTGCTGTAGTAGGTTCTGAGCTGCCATCATTATTGGCTAAATGGGGTTTTTCACAAGAAGCCGGTGTTACAGGTGTTGCTGATAATATTCGTTATTCATTTTATATTGGCGCATTGGTATTTATTGTAGCAATTTTAGTTACAGTGTTTAAAACTAAAGAATATAATCCAGAGGAATATGAACAATATCATGGTAAAAATGAACGCACAGATAAGGGAGGAATTAGTGAAATATTTAAAGACTTTGGCAAAATGCCCAAAACAATGCTGCAATTAGGTCTTGTGCAATTTTTTTCCTGGTTTGCATTATTCAGCATGTGGGTTTTTACTACAGATGCTGTAGCTACACATGTATATGGTTTATCCGGTAACTATGCAACCTCAGTGGCATATAATGATGCAGGAAATAAAGTAAGCTCTGCTTTTGGAATTTATAACTTGGTTGCAGCATTATACGCTTTGTGTTTGCCTTTAGTTGCTAAATTTCTAGGAAGAAAAGGAACCCATGCTTTTTCTTTGATAGCTGGTGGATTGGGTTTAATCTCCATTTACTTTATTAAGGATCCTGCTATGTTAACTTATTCTATGATTGGCGTGGGATTAGCCTGGGCAAGTATTTTAGCAATGCCTTATGTGATTTTATCAGGCTCCATTCCTGCCGGTAAGTTAGGCATATATATGGGCATATTTAATTTTTTTATAACGCTTCCTCAAATCATCAATGGAATTTTTGGTGGATGGATTGTAAAACATATTTATAATGGTCAACCTATCTATGCAATTGTTCTAGCAGGATTTTTATTATTGTGTGCAGCTGTTAGTGTACTTTTTGTATACGATGAAGGAAGTGTAAAAAAGTAAAAATTCAAAAGTAAAAATTCATGAAATGAGCTATAAACAGCGATGCGTAACAATCTAAATGTTTGTCAGGCTTATTTCAGTAGACCATTAAAAGACAATAAATATACATTCATGAAAAAATTTGTTGTAGTAAATTTATTTATTTGTTTCTTTTTTGTTGCCAATGCGCAATATGCCACATTGTATCCGGCCAATTGGTATATTGGGATGAATTGGAACATGGTTCAGGTGATAGTTAAATCCAACGATTCACTTCTTCATCACCAA
>CANHJH010000210.1 GCA_947460365.1 Sphingobacteriia bacterium
AATTGTTTTTTAATTTATTACAAACAGGTCGTGACAATGGGGATTTATTAATTTAATGCATCTTTATTGCTACATACAGGTCGCTCCTATGGAGCTTTGCTAATTTAATTCATCTTTAGTGCTACATACAGGTCGCTCCTACGGAGCTTTTTGGGGGTGGTTGATATTTAAATTTGCTACAAACAGGTCGCCCCGATGGGGCTATATTACACTGATAGGTATTTGCTAAATTAATTGTTTTTTAATTTATTACAAACAGGTCGTGACAATACAGCTGGTCTTTTATTGTCTGAATTCCCGAATCATCATGCCTCCGCCACCGGGCATTCTATTGCCTCTAAACATCTCCATCATTGGGTTAGGCTGTTGATTGCCCGCGCCAAACTTCCGCAGATTATAGGTGAAACTCAACATAAAATAACGGGTTAGCACTTTGGTGGATACGTCCTGAATAGTATTACCAGTTACATTGCGGGAAACGCTGATATTTTGATTAAGCAAATCAAATACATAGAACTTAATCTCGCCCTGTTTTTTCTTGAAAATCTGCTTGGCTATGCTAGCATTCCACAAAGGAATTGCTGTATTAAAACCATCTGCTCTGCCGGTATTTTTAACATAATTGAAATCAGAAGATAGTACCCATCCACTGTTGGTGTAATAAGTGGGTTCTGCCGAAAAAGTTTGCGTAAAAAAATCGCCGTTTTGTTGTGGTTGAAGCGTGTAGCGGGCAAATGAGAAACTGGAGTTACTCGAAAAATTCATATCGAAATTCTTCTTCAGGTTCGTAGTCCATGATGCATTAAAACCAGTGTTGGTGTTTTTGGTATAATTCGATTGATTGTTTACCAATGTTTGACTTTGATTTAAGCCTATATTTAAAGAGAGATTGATATTGCTTTTTGGTTTCTTCAGTGGGAAGCCATAATTAAAATATCCATTTACATTATAGGTGCCGTTTAAATTAACGGGTTTGGTTATTTGTGAGCCGTTTGGCAAAAATGTAGTGGAGTTTTGTATGTCGTGCTCCGTTAAACTTCCGCTGATTGTAGCAAAAATTAATCGTTGAGAAAACATATCAAACGAATTGTACATCACTCTGAATGAGTGTATAAACTGTTGCTTCAAATCGGGATTACCCACTCTGATATTTAATGGATTAGAATTGTCTACCACAGGCTGCAACTGACTTGCAGAAGGTTGTCCGGTTCGGCCATTGTAAAAAATACGGAGATTTTTTGTTTTAGTGAAGTCGTACCTAAAGTTCATTGTTGGGAAAAAATTCACAAAACGCTGACTGATTGAACTGTCTTTTGTAATGTTTTTACTGATTAAACTGCCGCTCTGTAAGCCGGATCCAATACTGAAATTATATTTAGATTTTTGTACCCGATAATTCAATGTAACTCTGTTTGCATCAAAAGTGTTTTCGAATTCATTGGTCAGATTTGCAACAACTTTATCATATTGATTAGTTAAAGGATTATATGCAGAAGTTTTAGTGCCCGAGTTGTTGATATTGGTTTGATAATTGTAATTGATTTCAATGATTTGAGACTTCCCGATTGGTTCGGTGTATGATAAAGTTGCATTAAAATTATTAGCATCGCGATTGGTGATGCCTTTTTGATTAATGGTATCTGCAAATGGTGTAGCAGTATTGAAATAATTATTGACAGAATAGTTATTAGTAACCCCATCATTTTTGCTGACGCCCGGATTAAAGGCAATGGAATAGGTTCTTCCCTTTTTAGGAAACTTATGTCTGAAAGTGGCTTCTACCGTTGCATTATAGCCGTCATTTGATCTATTGGAAGCGGCTGTTGAGTTGTTTAAAAACTTAGTTAAGCCTTTGGTAGATGAAGTGATTTGGTTGGTTTCCGCATCGGTATATTGAAAGCTTATATTTGGGCGAATGATTAAGGAATTAGACGAGTCGAACTGCTGCTCAAAATTAAAGTTAAAGCGATGATTTTGATTGTGGCTAACGCTATTTAGTTTAGCTGCATTGTAAATAGACGAATCGGGATTGCCCGGAATTAAGTTTTGGGTATAACTATTTTGATCTCGATTAGTGGTTTGGTCATTTAAAAAATAACTGCCCGAAATCTGTGTTTTTTTACTCCATTGATCTTTATAGTTTAAACCGGCAGCCCAGGTATTTACAATGCCCCCGCCACTACCAGTTCCTAATAAACCGCTCCCCGAACTAAAGCTTACCCCACCTCTGTTTCCGCCACCGCCGCTACCCAAAGAGCCCAGCATGTCTTGCACGCTAAAGTTTTGTTTGTTTACATTGTTTGCCTGAGCAGTTAAGGTAAGTTGCATATCGCCATTAAAATGGCTGATATTTAAATTGTTGTCTAAAACAGCATCGCCACTACCAGACCCGGCACCAACTACTCCCCTTCCAAAATAGCCTTTCCGTTTGTCTTTTTTAGTGGTGAAGTTGATGGTTTTAATTCGGTTGCCATCGTCAATTCCGGTGAATGCGCTTTGATCACTTAATGCATCAAATACCTGAATTTTATCGATCATATCGGGAGGAAGGTTTTTGGTAGCTAATTTAGGATCGTCGCCAAAAAAGCGCTTTCCATCAACCAGAATACGTTGTACCTGCTCGCCTTGTGCTTTTACATTCCCATCTTTATCTACCTGAACACCTGGTAATTTTTTTAATACATCTTCCATTACCGCATTGGGCTTAGTTTTAAACGCAGCGGTATTAAACTCAACCGTATCTTTTTTAATACTGATGGGAGATTGCGTTACCGTTACATTACCCAAATCGTTAGCAGCTATTTGAAGGTAAACTAAGCCAAGATCTATTTGCAGATTGGTTTTCTGGAGATTGATTTTTTGAGAAAATGGCTCGTATCCCTGAAACTTGATTTGAAGAATAAATTCGCCAATGGCAAGGTTTTCCAATAAAAAACTACCATCTTGTTTAGCTAAACCAAATAGCTCTAAAGTGGAATCCTTAGCATCTAAAAGTGTAACAGATGCGTCTTTTAGTGGTTGTTTGGCAACAGTATCTATCAATTTGCCTTTAATAGAACCGGTATTTTGCGACATTACCTCAGTAAAAACAAATGTAACAATGAGGAATATAAAAAGTTGCTTCATCCAATAGCCTTTATTTTATTATTAATAACCAGTTAGACAGTCGAGCATCGCTGGGGTTTAATTGACTGCAAACTAATGTGAATTAATTTTTTAATCCCTAAAATGTGTTGAATGGTTATTGGAATGCCTGAAAATAATTAGCATCAAAATCGTTTTTCAATACCCTAACCTTTACTTTTGTTTATAATACTTTAAAATTGTATTGATCCTAATAGTAAATACCAATGAAACAGCTGAATTTCCAAAAAATATTTGTTCGCGCATTAGATGTAATACTTATTTTGATGGCGCTGCTATTTGTAGGAAAAATGATTGGCTCTTTTAATTGGAGGATGGAGCACGATACGCCTTTATTGCACTATGTTGCTTTTATGATGGATAAGCATGGAGCAGTTCCATACAGAGATATTTTTGAAACAAGTATGCCCCTTAGTTTTGCATTTCATTATTTAATAGTAACCCTTTTTGGGTATAGTGATTTGGCATTTCGTTTTGTTGATTTGTTTTTTCTTTTAACCCTGCTTACCGCTACCTACTTTTTTTTAATGCGTTTTGGTAAAAAAGTAGCCCTGATCTCATGCCTCTTGTTTGGATTGGTTTATTATTTTCATGGTCAAATTATGTCACTACAACGAGACTACATTGGACTACTTCCTATTGTATTTTCTTTGTTATGTATCCCATCTGATCAACCAAATAGTATTAAAAAAAAGAGATTTGTTTTAGTAGGTTTTTTATTCGGGATTTCATTTCTGATAAAACCGCATCTGATTATTGCAATGCCCCTAATTATTGCTGCAATATTTGCAATAGGAGATGTAAATCCAATCAAGCATTTTAAAGAAAGTAAACGTTTTATATTCATATCAGGAATTTCATTTAGTATTCCCATTGTTGTAACGTTGCTATGGTTATATGCACATGATGCATTGAAACCATTCTTAAATTTATTCATTCACTATTTGCCGTTACACAGTAGTTTAACCGGCTATCACAGTGCTATTTCCGGATCAGAGCGTATCATATACCTGGTTAATGGAACTTTAAATCTGGGAGGGTATGGGCTGTTTTTTTTATTATCGCTGTTTGCATTTTATCGAATTTTTACCATTGGGCATCTACAAAAAAGTAAATTCATCAGTCTGATGGTGTTATTTTTAAGCACGTTGCTGTATGCAATTTACCCAACCATTGCAGGCAAGTTTTGGGATTATCATTATATGCCCTTCGCTTATTTTTGTTCTATTACA
>CANHJH010000211.1 GCA_947460365.1 Sphingobacteriia bacterium
GAACTGATGCTATTCAATCTATTGCATTTGATGAGTCAAATAATGTATTTATAAGTGGATTTTTTCAAGGCACAGTTGATTTTGATCCAAGTGAGAATAATTTAGAGCTTTCATCGAGCGAAAATGGTGATATATTCACGGTTAAATTGAAAGAAAACGGCAGTTTAATATGGGCTAAAAATATTGGATCATCAAATGGTGTAGATGCTCCAACCCTTTCTACAGATAAAGGGGGAAATATTTATACGTCTGCCTTATTTTCCGGAAATGGAGATTTTGATCCGGGTCCAGGAACATACATATTGAATGGAAACGCTAGCCTAATGAATATTTTTGTTAGTAAATTGAATAGCGATGGTAATTTTGTTTGGGCTAAAAGAATTGGTACTGGAGGAGTAAATGGTAACTTTTTAAGTATTGATCCTTTTAATAACCTTTACTTAACTGGAAATTTTTTGGGCACAGTTGATTTTGACCCTACAGCAGATACCTTTAATCTAACTTCTCGCAATCAAGAAACATCATTTATATTAAAATGGAGCCAAGGCCAATTGGCGGCTAATGCCAAATTAGTTCGAAAACCTTGTTTGGGATCAAACGATGGTTCACTCAGTGTTTTTGTAGATGGTCTAAACCCTCCATTCACATACAGTTGGGCTCCAAATGGAGGAAATACAAAAAATGCAACTAACTTAAAAGAGGGTACCTATACGATTACGGTTACAGATGCTTTGGGCAATAGAGCAATGGATACTATTCATTTGGTATCAAACCCTTTGCCTATTGTTGAATTAGTAACATTTGACACATTGGTTTGTCCAGGAAAAAATATTGTCTTTTCTCCAATAGGGGCAAAAAAATATATCTGGAATCTTAACGATAGTATTATTAACAATAATGACGGCACATATACCGGAAAAACTTTCACCAAAAAAACATTTAAGCTAATAGGTACTGATTCGTTGAGTTGCTCTGCGGTGGATTCTATTGTGGTTAATATGTTGCCGGCGCCAACGGCAATTGATATAAGGACTGTTGATGATACAATGTCAACAGTAGTAGGTAAATTATATGTTAATAGCGTAACCGGTGGGACGCCTCCTTATAATTTTTATTTTATTAACCAGCCACCTGAAAACTGGAGCATTGATTATCAGAAAACATATGATTATAATAATCCAATAGCTACATATTATTCTGGATCATGGCCTCTTTCAGTTATAGATTCTAATAATTGTGTATTTCGTGCCCCAAATTTTATTATCAAGAATTATGCACCTTCTAATACGATAATAAATTTACCAAAATTTGCTTGGGCTAAAAGTATTGGTGGCTCATCCGTAGACCAAGGACTTGATATTGCGCTTGACGACTTTGGTAATATATTTAGTATTGGTAATTTTTCAGGAAAAGTAGATTTTAATCCCGGTCCGGAAACTTTAGATTTGAATGCAGAGAACGGATCTATATATATCGTAAAATACGATTCAATAGGAAATTTTAGATGGGCAAAAAATTTTGGAACAAAAGGAGGAG
The DNA here is from genome assembly GCA_947460365.1 of Sphingobacteriia bacterium. Classification (GTDB taxonomy): domain Bacteria; phylum Bacteroidota; class Bacteroidia; order Chitinophagales; family Chitinophagaceae; genus Sediminibacterium. The sequence goes on from CANHJH010000211.1 coordinate 1,537, forward strand.
GTACTCCACTAGCATCCATAACAACCGATAAATTTGGGAATATTTTTGCTACAGGAATGTTTCATGGCTTGGCAGATTTTGACCCGAGTGAGAGTTCTTATGAATTAGATGCTGCTTTAGGAAAAAATTTCATTCTAAAACTAGATTCTTTAGGGAATTTCAAATGGGCTCGAAATATAGGGGTGGGCAATAATTTAACTTCTCAGTACTTAAAATCAGACACGTCAGGAAGCATTTATTGTGCCGGTATTTTTTCAGGAACAAAAGATTTTGATCCTAGTGAAACTACGTTCGAATTGACAGCAAGTTCAAATCATGATGCCTTTACCTATAAATTGGACAGTGCCGGAAATTTTTTATGGGCAAAAAATTTAGGATATGATGAAAATGACTGGAAGCATTTTAGCATTGATGAAGCAGGTAATATATTTAAAACAGGTTCATTTAGTGGAACAGTGGATTTTGATCCTAGTCAAAATACATTTGAGTTAACTTCAACAGGAAGTAACGATATTTTTTTAACTAAAACAGATGCCAATGGAAATTTTGCTTGGGCAAAAAGTTTTGGAGGAAAAGGAGACGATCAAGGTCTAGCAATAAATATAGGAAAATCAGGTAATATTTATTTAGGGGGAACTTTTTTAGATACTGTAATAGTAAGTTCTAATCTTGATACATTTATTCTTGTAAATTACGGAAGGTATAGAAGTTCATTTGTCTTTAAATTAGGTAAAGATGGAGATTTACTTTGGGCAAAAAATATTGTAAATGATAAATCTGGGACTACAGCATTATTAGAACTTGATTTTTCAGAAAATATATATTGTTCTGGTATATTTATTGGTTCTGCTGATTTTGACCCAAGTGAAAACAGATATTATTTAAGCGTTGAAGGCAAACCAAATAATTCAGATATTTATGTTTCCAAACTTGATTCATCAGGAAAATTGATTTGGGCTGTATCAGCTGGTGGTAATGAAGACGATTTTCCAAAATCAATAGCTGTAAATAAAAAAGGAGAAGTATTTGCCACAGGTTATTTCCAAAATACAGCTGACTTTAACCCAAGCTCCGAAGTGTATAACTTGACATCTAATGGATCCTTAGATGCATTCATACTTAAATTAGGTGATAATACCTTAAAAGTGAATGCTATAGTAAATTCCAGTTCAGTTTGTGTCGGTTCAAAAAGTGGTATTGTTTCATCAAGCATAAGCGGAGGAACTCCTCCGTATTCGTATCATTGGTTACCAGGAGGTTATACAACACCAACTATTTCTGGATTAGATACAGGTACTTATATTTTAACCGTTACAGATGCATTGGGCTTTACTGCAAAGGATACTGCAATTATTAAGGGTGTAAATCCTTTTAAAATAATATTAAGTTCTGATACAAATATTTGCAAAGGGAATACGATTGACTTGATTGCATCAAATTTAAAAACATACAGTTGGTCGCCTTCAACATTTCTTTCTGCCACCAATAAGGATAGGGTTGTTGCCAATCCGAATGTTACTACCACTTATATAGTAAGCGGAACAGACTCCTTAGGTTGCTCAAGCAAAGACTCTGTTAAAGTTAATGTGCTTGAGTTGCCAAAACTATTGTTAACACCTGATACCTCTATTTGCGAAGGAAGTTCCATTCAAATAAAAGTCGGTGGAGCCAAAACTTATACTTGGACAAATGGAGTGTATTCTGATAATCAATTTGTCAATCCGTTAACTCCAACTAAATATATTGTTAGCGGATTAGATTCTAATGGCTGTGTTAGTTCGGCAACCGTGCAAATTACTCCTACACCGACCATTACGGCAAGTCTGTTAATTAGCTCGTCCACTTCGACCATTTGTACCGGCAGTTTAGTAAGCTTTATGGCCACTCCAACTAATGGAGGTTTAAACCCAAGATACCAATGGAAGAAAAACGGAGTAGATATTAATGGAGCAACTACATCAAGCTGTAATTTAACAGATTTAGCAAATAGAGACTTGATTAGTTTGGTGATGAACTCAAATGCCAATTGTGTGAGCGGTTCTCCGGCATACTCAAATAGTCTCACGATAACAGTCAATCCTCTTACATCAATTATCAGTCAATCAACTCCTACACAAACCATTTGTCTTGAAAATCGTTTTTTGCCAATCAATGTTACTGCGTCTAATATTGCAGATACGTATCAATGGTATAGTAATATCAACAAGAGTAATTCCGGGGGGGTACTAATTGCAGGAGCTACAAGTGCTTCCTATACTCCTTCAGCTTCAGTAGCCGGTACAAATTATTATTATTGTGTAGTTTCGGGTTCTGCTAGCTGCGGAACTGCTACTTCGGCTATTTCTGGTGCTATGACTGTAAATCAATTAATTATTACCCTAACCACAACCAACAGTGCCTGTTTGCAAAACATCGGTAAAGCCATTGCCAATGTGAGTGGAGGCACCCCACCTTATGTTTACCAATGGTCAAACGGCAACCAAACCAACATGACCGATAAATTAGCACCCGGTCAATATGCCTTACAAGTATACGATGCCAACCGTTGCAATAATTCAGCTTTAGCTACTATTATTCCTACCGACGGACCGGTTGTGAATTTAGTTTCACAAAAAAATGTGACTTGTAATGATGGCTCTGATGGTGCGCTTGAAGTTCTGGCATCAGGCGGAACCCCGCCATATAAATACAATTGGGTAGGTTTATCGAAAATAACCCCTAAATTATCAGGTTTATCGGCGGCATTTTATGATTTAACATTAACC
>CANHJH010000212.1 GCA_947460365.1 Sphingobacteriia bacterium
CATTTACGTAATAGGTTGAATAACCTGATCCAGAAGGTGCAGGCAAAGAAAGGAATTGATTCGTACTTGTAGTTTTGTAATAAGTAGCTTCGATGCCAATTTTATTTTTGAACAACTTTAATTCAACTCCAAATTCATCCCCTTTAATAATTTCAGGCTTTAAATTTTCGAAAGGAACCTGATTGTTTCTGGTAATACCACCAATACCTGTTGGACCACCAGCACCACCGATAGTGTTCAATGGATTTACCACATTATAAGGTACTTCGTTTCCTGTTTCAGAATGTGATGCTCTAACTTTTAAGAAAGAGATAGCTTGTGGTAAGGTAACCATTTGGCTGATGATAGCAGATAAACCTACAGCAGGATAGAAATAAGATTGGTTTCCAGTAAGTGCTAATGTAGAAGCCCAATCGTTTCTAGCTGCAACATCTAAGAATATTGCTTCATTGAAACCTAATTGTAGGTTAGCAAAAGCACCATACTTTAATACGTTGCTGTAAGATTGGTTAAATACAACCTGATAAGGCATATTAGAGAAAGTGAAGTAATTTGGATACATTAATGGAAGTGTACCATTACCAACACTCATACCATCTGTAAAGGTATTTTTTTGGTAGCTTCCTCCAGCTAATGCACTTACGCTGAATTTACCAAAATTGTTGTTGTACGTTAAAATACCATCCGCATAAATTGATTGGTCGGTATATTTAGCGTAGTTCCAACTACCATTAGGGCTAACACTAACTGGATTACCTCCGGCAGCATACCTGAAATCTCTCAATACATTTGCGTAATCAATATTACCTCTTGTTTCAAACTTTAAATTTTTAGCGATGTCATAAGAAATTTTAAGGTTTGCTATTACACGCTTTCTTTGATCTAACTTAGAATTCTTATAAATTTCCCAATAAGGATTATTCAATGCTTCATATTGAGAATACCAAGTCATTTGGTTAATATTCCTGGTAGCATTGAAATTTTGGTAATAATTTTTGTAGAAATCAAAGTCTCTTTCACGAGAAAATAAATATAAACCAGTTAAAGGGTTGTTGTAGTAACCCGAACCAGAACGATTTACCGCATCTTCAGCTGAGAAGATTACGTTTGAACTTACAGTAAGTCTATCAGTTACTTTAGTAGATTGATTTAAAGTAATATTATGCTTATCATAAGTATTAGTAGGCATTACTCCTGTAGCAGAAACATTTCCATAAGAAAAGAATGCAGTGGTTTTATCGCTACCGCCACTTATAGAAATAGAGTTATTGTGGGTAGTACCAGTTTGGAAAAAATCATTAATATAATTTTTTTGGTAGTTATTGCTCTTTAATGTAGACCAACTTCTTTCACCACCACCAATAGCACCGTAATTAAATTGAAATTCCGGTAAGCTGGTTACTTGTTCAGAAACGGTGCTAGCATTCACGTCGATTGAAGCTTTACCCGTACGTCCTTTTTTAGTAGTAATTACAATAACACCATTAGCACCTTGGCTACCGTATAATATAGATGCATTTGCACCTCTTAATACGTTGATGCTTTCAATGTCGTTCGGATTAATGGCAGATAGACCATCACCACCGTCAGTTGCACCATAAGAACCAGATGCCTGACCAGTTTTGTTGTTTACCATTGGAACACCATCAATTACATACAAGGCTTCACTAGATCCGGTAAGAGATTTGTTACCTCTTAATACGGCTCTGGTTGAACCACCAGCACCAGAACTACTCACTTTAATGTCGATACCGGCTGCTTTACCACTTAATGCTTCCATGAAGTTGGTATTCGCTGCTTTTCTAAGCTCATCACCAGCAACTTGCTGAGATGCATAGGTTAACATTTTCTTTTCGCGTTTAACACCTAATGCAGTTACTACCACTTCTGATAAGTCTTCTGATTGAGTTGCTAAAGAAATGTTTACTGTGCTTTGATCTGCACCTACAGTTACATTTTTAGCTGCAAATCCTAATGAAGAAACTTGCAATACAAAGCTACCTTCTGGTGCTTTGATACTAAATGAACCGTCTGCGCCAGCTGTTGTTGCAGCATTGCTTCCTTTAATTTTAATTGTAGCAGTAGCTACTCCCTGATTGTCGGGACCTGTTACTTTTCCGGTTACTTGTCTTGTTTGTGCAAATGTTACGGAGAACATACACAGAACACTACAAAGAACTGATAGAAATCGTGTCATATTGCTTCTTATTTTGGTTGGTGAAAAATGTAAAGACATGTTAGGATTAAGGTAATTTTTTGCAAAATTATCTCCTTAAAACCTCTAATGATTTTATTATTATATGGTTATTTAAATACAAGCGCAATCGAAATCGAAAAACAAATTAGAAATATTAATTGTAATAAAAAACTTTTTCTGAGCTTTTTTTCAATATAAATAGGCATCACGGCTTAAAATTTATGAAAAAGGGGGGCTATATTGATTATTTTTACAATATCGATAAATTATCAGCGATTTTACTTGTTTTGGGGAAAGCGGGAGCTTACAATTAGTAAGACCAAATAGTTTCTATTATATCTTTATCAAAAGGATCATGTACGTGAAATTAAATTCAGTCAAGTTGTTAACCAATTTTTACTGAAGTCATAGTAAGTGACCCACCTACCGCTTTATCATTAAAAAAGGAAACTGGGTCTTGTTCGCCTTTCAAGCCTAGGGTATATATTAAAGGTAAATAATGTTCGGGGGTTGGAATTGCCAACTGGGCTTCTCTTCCTAATTGATTATAGTGAATGAGCGAATCGTGTTGATTATTTTGTATGAGTTTTTTAAAGGTATCATTCATTTGAATGGCCCAATCGAAACCATATTCAGGTTCATTGAGTTTATCCCAAGCAACCATTCTTAAATTGTGTACCATATTGCCACTGCCAATAATCAACACCCCTTTTTTACGGAGTGCATATATTTCTTTGGCCAGCTCATAGTGGTATTGAGCGTCTTTGGTATAGTCGATGCTTAATTGTAATACCGGAATATTAGCCAGTGGGTACATGTGCCGAACAATAGACCAGGTGCCGTGGTCTAATCCCCAATCGTGCGAGAGGGCTACTTGGGTAGACTGAATCATTGCGGCTGTTTCTCTGGCCAACAAGGGGTTACCGGGGGCAGGATATTGTACATCAAATAACTCTTTCGGAAATCCGCCAAAATCGTGAATGGTTGGGGGCGCCTCCATTTCTGTGATTTGAGTTCCTTTGGTAAACCAATGCGCCGATACCACCAATACCGCTTTAGGTGTAGGAATTTCCTGCGCCATTTTAGCCCATTGTTGACTAAACAGATTGTTTTCAATGCCATTCATGGGTGAGCCATGCCCAATAAATAGTACAGGCATCCATTGCGCTTGTTGTTCCAGTGTTTCGGTAAAGCTTTTAAAGCTGCTAAGTGTTTGAATACCTGTCATGATGGCTCCTACTGTAATGATTTTGATGAATTTATGGCGATGCATGGTTACTAATCAAATAGTTAATTAAAGTTATAACATTGATTTGAGAAAAATAGGTTAAATATGGGATTCTATTTTTTGATGATTGAATGTTGCGACAGACTTCATAACAAGAGTTTGAAAATTACGTACATACATTTATATTTGCACGTATAAATAGTTATATCATGGATACTAAATTAACTTTGAAATTAGATCACTTAATTATTGAACAGGCAAAAAGTTATGCAAAAGAAAAGAATACCAGTCTTTCTAAATTGATAGAATCTTATCTTGGAAAATTGATAGCGCCAAATGATGTTGCTGAAGTTACTCCTCTGGTAAAAAGTTTATCTGGTATAATTCACCAATCAAATAAGACTGATTACAAAAAAGAATATAAGAAGCATTTATTGAAAAAATACGCAAAATAATATGATAAAAGTATTTGTTGATACAGATGTATGCATAGACTTATTATCAGGTCGAAAGCCCTTCAATAATACGGCAGAGATATTATTTTCATTAGCAGACAATCGGAAAATTAAAATTTATGTTTCCGCGTTATCCTTTTCTAACATTGATTATGTCCTTCAATCGCAATACGCTGCTACACATTCCAGACAACTCATCGGTAAATTTAAAACACTGGTAAATGTATTACCGGTTGATAGCAAGACTATTGATTTAGCGATAGCTTCGGATTTCAATGATTTTGAAGATGCTATACAATATTCTTGCGCAATTGAAAACAATTTAACAACTATTGTCACAAGAAACGTAAAAGATTACAAGAAAGCTTCCATTGCAGTA
>CANHJH010000213.1 GCA_947460365.1 Sphingobacteriia bacterium
AGTTAATCATGTATCTCATAGAACCAAAATTGTAGCAACAGTAGGACCTGCTTGCGACACATACGACAAGTTATTAGACCTTGTGAAAGCAGGTGTTAATGTATTCAGACTGAATTTTTCTCATGGTTCTCATGAAGATAAATTGGCCATTATAGAACACATACGCAAGATCAATAGTACTGAACCTTACAATATTGCCATTTTAGCAGATTTACAGGGGCCTAAATTAAGAGTGGGTGAAATTACCAACAATGCACTCGAAGTAAAAGAAGGCGACATCCTTACATTTACCAATGAAAAATGTGTGGGTACCCTTGAAAAGATTTATGTCTCCTACCCTAATCTTGCAGGTGATGTGGTGATAGGAAATGTTATTATGATTGATGACGGAAAATTAGAAGTAAAGGTTGTAAGTGTAGAAAAGAATGGTGATGTTAAGGTACAAGTAACTTTAGGAGGAATATTATCCTCTAAAAAAGGGATTAATTTACCCGACACCAAAATTTCATTACCTGCATTAACAGAAAAAGACTTAGCTGATTTAGCATTTATCATAGAACAACAATGTGATTGGGTGGCATTAAGTTTTGTTAGAAGTGTAGATGATATTGTAATTCTTAGAAAGAAATTGAATGAGAAAAATAGCAAAACAAAAATCATCGCTAAAATAGAAAAACCTGAGGCATTAGTTAACATTAGAGACATTATATTGGAAAGTGATGGTATAATGGTTGCCAGAGGAGATTTGGGTGTTGAATTACCGGTAGAACAAATTCCATTGATTCAAAAAGAGTTGATCCGTAAATGTATTCACAGAGCTAAGCCCGTTATTGTTGCTACTCAAATGATGGAAAGCATGATGGAAAGAGTAAAACCTAACCGAAGTGAGATCACGGATGTGGCCAATGCGGTGTTAGAGGGTGCTGATGCCGTTATGTTAAGTGGCGAAACCGCTGCAGGAAACTATCCTACATTGGTGGTTCAAACCATGCGTAAAATTATTGCGGAAGTAGAAAGCAAACAATATCGTTACAATAGAGAAGAAGACTTAAAACCTCAACCACACTCTCCTTCTTTTCATAGCGATGCGATTTGCTACAATGCTTGTAAAATAGCAGATGATGTTGAAGCCAGTGCATTAATTGGTATGACGCAAAGTGGATATACCGCCTTTATGTTGAGCAGTTACAGACCATATTCTCCATTGTATATCTTTACAAAAGAAAAATCATTGGTTAATCAATTGAGTTTGAGCTGGGGTGTAAGAGCATTTCATTATACGGAAGAAGAAAGTGTTGATGAAATAGTTCAGGACCAAATTGATATCCTTAAAGAAAGAGGATTTATTAAATCAGGTGATGTGGTTGTAAATACCGGTAGTACGCCCGTTTCCTTACATTTACCTACCAATTTAATTAAGCTAACAAAAGTTAGCTAACTTATAATGTTTATAAATTCTAATAAAAAGATTCTTCACTTGAAGAATCTTTTTTTAATTTCAGGCATTGCTAAAATACATCAACCAATTGTATGAAAAAAATTACTACACTTTTGCTTTTATTGTCGTTGTTTAAATTAAATGCGCAAGAAGTTTCCATTATTCCTAAGCCTACCTCAATGAATGTAAAAGAAGGCAACTTCACCATTTCAAAACAAACTAAAATTTATTTAGCTGGTAGTAATTTAGAAAAAAATGCTGCTTTTTTACAATCATATATTGAAACACAATTCGGAATTAAATTACCTATAGTAAAATCGGGCGTTCAAAAAGAATCCATTGTATTGAATTTCGATAAAATTGGGCATGCAATTCCCGGTGCTTATCATGTAGAGGTTAACAATGATCACATCTACATTGGCGGCGATAATGAACAAGGGGTGTTTTATGGTATTCAAACCCTGATTCAGTTGCTTCCAACTACTAAAATAAATCCACTTACTATTAAACAAGTTTCAATTGAAGATAAGCCACGTTTTGCTTACAGAGGTTTAATGTTAGATGTTAGCCGTCATTTTTTTTCGGTAGATTTTGTTAAAAAATACATTGACTATATTGCTTCACATAAAATGAATAAGTTTCATTGGCATTTAACAGATGATCAGGGCTGGAGAATCGAGATCAAAAAATATCCAAAATTAACTACTGTTGGTGGATACAGAAATGGTACCATTATAGGTCGTTATCCCGGCACTGGCAATACCAATGCAGTATATGGAGGATACTATACACAAGATCAAATTAAGGAAGTGGTAAAATATGCGGCTGACAGATATGTAGAAGTAATACCGGAGATAGAACTTCCCGGACATTCTTCTGCTGCAATTGCAGCTTATCCGGAACTTAGTTGTTTCCCGGAAGAATCTACCAAACACCCTGCAAATACTGTATGGAGTGGCTCCAAAGAAGGCAAACAAGTACAACAAGTTTGGGGCGTACATGAAGATGTATTTGTGCCAAGCGAAAACACTTTTACCTTTTTACAAAATGTATTAAATGAAGTAATACCCCTATTCCCTTCTAAATATATTCACATCGGTGGAGACGAATGTCCAAAAGAATCCTGGAAAAAATCCGCTTTTTGTCAGCAATTAATTAAAGATAAACAATTAAATGACGAGCATGGATTACAGAGTTATTTTATTCAACGTATTGAGAAATATCTTAATAGTAAAGGGAAACAGATTATTGGTTGGGATGAAATATTAGAGGGCGGTTTAGCACCAAATGCAACAGTAATGAGTTGGAGAGGTGAGAAAGGTGGAATTGAGGCTGCTAAACAAAAACATAATGTGATCATGACTCCCGGTGAATGGGTGTATTTTGATCATTCCCAGAATAAGCCAGAAGATTCTGTAACTATTGGAGGCTTCACCAATCTGGAAAAGGTATATGGCTACGAACCAATCCCTAAAGACATTTCCAAAGAGGAAGAAAAATATGTATTAGGCGCGCAGGCTAACTTATGGACTGAATATATAAACAATAACAGCAAAGCAGAATACATGATTTTCCCTCGTTTAAGTGCTTTAAGTGAAATACTATGGAGTTCAAAAGACAACCGGAATTGGATTGATTTTCAGCATAGAATGCAAGCTCAGTATCAACGATATAATTTATTAAAAATCAATTACAATAAACCTGCAAAATAATTGCGTTTTTTTGCATTTTAAATAGCTTTTTACTAATTATAGCCAAAAACAAACCTAAATTTGCTATTAATTTCAATATTTAAATGATATAAAATGGTTGATTCCTTTGAAAAAATTGATGTTAAAATTCTAAAGAATAGTAAGGACGGCGCTTATTATGTTGCCCAACAAATTGCTGAATTAATAAGAGAGAAACAATCAAAAGGCGAAAAGTGTGTTTTAGGACTAGCTACAGGATCTACGCCAATTAGTTTATATGCTGCATTAGTAAAAATGCATCAAACAGAAGGCTTAAGTTTTAAAAATGTCATTACATTTAATTTAGATGAATACTACCCGATCGATAAAGATGCATACCAAAGCTATTGGAGTTTTATGCATCGACATTTATTCAGTCATGTAGACATTGATCTTGCTAATATTCATTTACCGAATGGCAATGTTGCTAAGGAAGAAATGAAGAAATATTGTGCATCTTACGAACTAGCAATTGAGGATGCCGGAGGATTAGACTTACAAATTTTAGGTATTGGTTTAAATGGTCATATAGGTTTTAATGAACCAGGATCTAGCATACAGTCTAAAACCAGATTGGTTAACTTAGACAATACTACCAGAATTGCCAATTCGTATGAATTCCCAAGTATTTCAAAAGTACCCCGATTGGCAGTTACCATGGGAATTGGTACCATACTAAAAGCAAAGAGAATTATCTTAATGGCTTGGGGTAACAAGGCGTCGATTGTTGCCAAAGCGGTAGAAGGACATGTAACGGAGTCGATCCCTGCAAGTATATTACAGCAACACAATGACTGTGTTTTTGTGGTAGATGAGGCTGCATCCACCGAATTAACTCGCATAAAATCTCCTTGGTTAACCGGTGAGTGCGTGTGGACAGAAGCAATGATCAAAAGAGCGGTTGTTCATCTTTCATTAAAATTAAATAAATCCGTGTTAAGCCTCACTTCTTTAGATTACACGGAGAATGGATTATCGGATTTATTAGTAGAGAAAGGGGATGCATATGAAATAAATTTACAAGTTTACTATTTACTTCGCGATAGCATTACCGGATGGCCTGGTGGCAAACCTAATGC
>CANHJH010000214.1 GCA_947460365.1 Sphingobacteriia bacterium
TCTTTGGTGGTATTGGTCATTTTCTTCTTCTTCAGAAACTGGTCCATTGCCATTCGCCCAATAATTGATATTCCTATTTCATTAGTGGCTACTTTTTTTATCATGTACCTGGCAGGTTTCTCCATTAATGTATTAACCTTGTTGGGGATAGTGCTAGCCACCGGCTTAGTGGTAGATGATGGAATTGTAGTAACCGAAAACATATTTCGAAAATTAGAAGGCGGATTGCCTTTGCGCAAAGCCGCTTTAGAAGGCAGTAAGGAAATTTTCTTTGCAGTAATTTCTACCTCCATTACCTTGGCGGTAGTATTTCTTCCGGTAATATTTTTGCAAGGTTTTGTGGGTAGCTTATTCCGCGAATTTGGTATTGTAGTAGCTGCGGCTGTTCTGGTGTCTGCCTTCGTGTCGCTTACCATCACCCCGGTTTTAAATGTGTATTTAAATAGAAAAGACGGTAAGCACAGTAAGTTCTATGACATGACCGAGCCATTCTTTAGCGGAATGGAATCTGGCTATAAAAACTTATTAGCCTCCTTCTTACACATCAGATGGATGGCATGGGTAATAGTAGGAGTTTGTATTGCTTTAATTGTATTGATTGGCAAAAATTTACAAAGTGAATTAGCGCCGCTGGAAGATAAAAGCAGCATCCGTTTTCAGATGACCGGACCCGAAGGTGCCAGCTACGGCTATATGCTAGAAACAGGGGATAAACTCATGAATTATTTGAATGATTCTATTCCCGAGAAATCTTTTGTATTTGTGGCCATTCCAGGATGGGGCGGTAATGGCGTAAATGGAGGATCTGCCAGAGTAAAACTGGTGGAGCCTGATGAACGTATTCGCACACAATCCGAGATAGTTAAATTGGTGAGTAAAAAACTCCCCTCCTTTAATAATGCAAGAATATTTCCGGTAGAAGAGCAAACCATATCAGTTGGATTAGGATCCAGAGGCTCATTGCCTGTTCAGTTTATTCTGCAGAATCTCGATTTCGAAAAAATAAAAGCTGCTATACCTAAATTCTTGGAAGAAGCACGGAAAGACAAAACCTTTCAAAATGTAGATGTAAACCTTAAGTTTAACAAACCGGAATTGCAACTAACTATTGATAGAATTAAAGCAAAAGATTTAGGCCTTTCTATGTTAGATGTGGGTGAAGTAGTGTCGAGTGCATTCAGCGGCCGTAGACTCGCTTATTTCATCATGAATGGTAAACAATACCAGGTAATCTCTCAGGTAGAATATGCCGACAGACAACAACCGGCTGATATTGAAAAATTATATGTTCGGAACAATAGAGGAGAACGCATTCCTTTAAGCGCAGTGGTTAAGTTACAGGAAAGTTCTAATCCGCCTACTTTGTACCATTACAATCGATTTAAAGCGGCTACTATCTCCGCATCATTAGCCGAGGGCAAAACCATTGGAGATGGTGTGAAAGCCATGGAAGCAATTTCTAAACGAATATTAGATGAAAGCTTTAAAAGCGATTTAAGCGGTCCTTCCAGAGATTATGCAGAAAGTTCTTCCAATACCAACTTTGCATTTATACTGGCATTGGTTTTAATTTATTTGGTATTGGCTGCGCAGTTCGAAAGCTTTAAAGACCCATTCACCATCATGCTTACCGTGCCATTGGCCATAGCAGGTGCACTTTTATGTTTATGGATATTTGATCAAACGATTAACATATTCTCACAAATTGGTATGATTATGTTAATAGGCCTGGTAACTAAAAACGGGATATTAATTGTAGAATTTGCCAATCAAAAAAGAGCAATAGGCCTATCTAAAAGCGCAGCTGTTTTAGAAGCATCTGCACAGCGTTTGCGCCCCATATTAATGACCAGTTTGGCAACAGCTTTGGGTGCATTGCCCATTGCATTAAGTTTAGGCGCTGCTTCTACCAGTAGAATGCCATTGGGTATTGTAGTGGTTGGTGGGATCCTATTTTCTTTATTGCTCACATTATTTGTAATACCTGCAGTGTATACCTACATTTCGGGTAAACATGCAACCGAAAAAATGAATATTACCGAGTAACTTTGTAAAAAAATGACATGGCTCATTCAATTGCAGATATACGCAGAGATTACAGCTTACAATCATTAGATGAAGCAACTGCTTCTGACAATGCTTTTGAACAATTTAATCAATGGTGGGGCGAAGCAATAGAGGCGCAAATAGATGAAGTAAATGCCATGACATTAGCCACTGTAAATGCTTTAGGTAAACCCTGTGCACGCACTGTGTTATTAAAAGGCTATACTACAGCAGGATTTGTTTTTTACACCAATTACCATAGCGCAAAAGGGCAGGAGATAGCGTTAAACAACCATGTTAGTTTACTGTTTTTTTGGAAAGAATTAGAACGCCAGGTAAGAATAGAAGGGATTGCACAAAAAGTGTCTGTTACAGAAAGCGATGAATATTTTTATTCACGCCCGGCCGGAAGTAGAATAGGTGCCTGGGTTTCCCCACAAAGTACTGTTATACGCGATCGTGAATTTTTGGAAGATAATTTCAATCAAATGCGCGCTCAGTTTCCTGATGATGAAAAAGTACCTCGTCCTGATCATTGGGGCGGCTATATTATAAAGCCCGAAAGCATTGAATTTTGGCAGGGTAGAAGCAGTCGTTTACACGATCGTTTGAAGTACACCGCAACTGATCAGGGCAGTTGGAAAAGAGAAAGATTAGCGCCTTAAAAAAAGAAGCTTAATAGTGGTTAAACCATGATCTGATCACTATGTAGCTTCTTATTGGACAATAAAAAATCCCTTTATCATCTAAAGGGATTTTTTAAAAAAGCGTATACTTCTAATTTATTTTCTTGCCATCACTTTCTCTGCGGCCGCAACAATAAACGGTGTATCTAAACCATATTTTGCCAATAATTGAGTAGGTGTTCCACTCTCTCCAAATGTATCATTGGTGCCAACATATTCAATAGGCACCGGGCAATTTCTTGCAGCAACTTGAGCAACTGCATCACCCAAACCACCAATAATATTGTGCTCTTCAACAGTAACCGCACACTTGGTTTTAGCAATAGAAGCGATGATAGCTGCTTCGTCTAGTGGCTTAATGGTATGAATATTAATTAACTCTACACTCAATCCTTTGTCTTCTAAAATTCTACCGGCTTCAATAGCTTTCCATACCATGTGGCCGCAAGCAAAAATAGATACATCTGTTCCTTCGCTCAATTTTTGCGCTTTACCAATTACAAAGTCACTGCCATCTTCTTTAGTGATGTTGGGCCATTTTGGACGGCCAAAACGCAAGTAAACAGGACCTTCATAAGAAGCAATGGCCTTGGTTGCAGCCTTAGTTTGGTTGAAATCGCAAGGCACAATAACCGTCATGCCCGGTAACATTTTCATTAAACCGATATCTTCTAAAATCTGGTGTGTAGCACCATCTTCTCCCAACGTTAATCCTGCGTGTGAAGCACAAATTTTTACATTCTTACCGCTGTAGGCAACACTTTGGCGAATTTGGTCGTACACACGGCCGGTACTGAAATTGGCAAATGTGGTGGTATATGGTATTTTACCGCCTATCGTCATACCTGCAGCAATCCCAATCATATTGGCTTCTGCAATACCCACTTGGACAAAACGATCCGGAAAATCTTTAATAAATGGCCCTAGTTTTAATGAACCGGCTAAATCAGCAGTAAGCACTACTACGTTCGGATTTTCTTTTCCAATTTCGTGAATGCCTTCACCAAATCCACCTCTTGTTTCTTTCTCGTTCAGTACCTGTATATCTTTTAATTTCATGTGTAAATATTTTTATTTTTTATTTTTTACTTTTGAATTAACTAGTTTATCCTTCAAAAGTGCTGTAGAAATAAGGTGTTTTAGCCTCAAATTCAGCCGCACAAGTGTCAACCATTTTATAAGAACGGGTAATACCTAATTGCTTTCTCTTTTCGTACACTTCATCTTCGGTACATTTTCCTCCCAATATTTTAGTGATTTGAATATCGGAAAACCCTAGTTTCTTGGCTTCTTTGAGCAGGCTTTCGGGTATGGTTTCTAAATTGTATTGCGCCATTTCTTTTTCCAAATTGCAGATATCCTGAATTTGGTATAAAAACCACCTGTCTATTCCGGTAGCCTGTGCAATTGATTTTACCGTTGAACCCTGCATTAATGCATCTTTAATTCGGAAAATACGATCCCATTTCGGTGTTTTAATATATTCTACCAACTCATCGCTTTTCATTAA
>CANHJH010000215.1 GCA_947460365.1 Sphingobacteriia bacterium
CCATTGTGCCATGTACAATTTGTAATTTTCCGGTTAATTTGTTTACATGGGTTAATACACTTCCCGACTTATATCCATCCGGATTTTCTTCAGGTGTATCCATAAACTTCTCTGTATAATGGCTGTCATATAAATGCCAATCTACTACACTTCCTCCCGCCATGCCGTGGGTAAATACCGATGCGCCATAAGTTAATGCATAACAACTCATGTAACCGCCATAACTAAATCCGGTAATGGCAATTTTTGCCGGGTCTGCATATCCTTTTTCAATAAACCATTTAGCCATCGTCATATAATCCTGCATTTCCCAGTAACCTAAATTGCGGTGCATATAATTTACACCTGCTTTTCCAAAATGACCGCTTGCTCTATGATCAAAAGCCACTTGTATCATCCCTTCTTGTGCATATACCTGTCTGGTTGCATTCCAATTCCAGCTATCCATCACAGTACCTGCGTTAGGCCCTCCATAAATACTCACCAACATTGGATATTTCTTTGTAGGATCCATGTTTGCAGGCCAGGTAACTACCGCCGGTAATTCAAATAACCCATCAGCACTTTTTATTCGTATCAACTCTGTTTGAGCCAACGCATATTCCTGCATGCTTGCTCCCTTGCTGTCGCCTAACTCACGAATTAACTTGCCCTTTGTATCTAACAAACTCATTTTTGCAGGAGTAGTGGTATTACTGTAGGTGGTGATAAAGTTTTTTCCGTCAGGAGACAAGCTAACTGATGCATGATTATACGCTCCAAATGTTAACCGCTTCAATTCTGTTCCATTTAACTTCACACTATATAAATCAATTCGCGCTGAATTTTCTTTTCCTCTTGCGGTAAAATAAACCAACCCATTTTTCTCATCTATTAACTCCGTACTCAATACTGTATAATTCCCTGAAGTTATTGGATTGATGAGTGTTCCATCGTTATTGTGAAGATACAAATGCTTCCACCCGGTTTTATCACTTTCAATAATACATGCCGGCTTAGATTTTAGAAACACCATTCTTCCCCCTGCATTGTCTTCTAAATCAACCCAGGTTTTTTGCTCTTCTTGGTACATGATTTTTTTTGCACCATTGGATGGAGTTACATCAAATATTTTTAGATGATCCTGTCCTCTGTTAATCCATTGAACCAATAAAGTACTTCCATCTTCTCTCCAGATGGGCCAGCCAAAATACTGATCGTCTTTCTCATTAAAATCTGCCCAAACTGTTGCTCCGCCATCGGGTGACACAAAACCTATTTTAACTTCCGGATTTTTATCTCCGGACTTAGGATAACGGGTTTCTTCTACAAAACCATGCTGTCCATCACTATTGTAAATCGGAAACATAGGGATCATGCTTTCATCAAAATGCATGTAGGCCAATTGCTTACTATTAGGACTCCACCAAAATGCACGAAACTTAGTGGCACGCCCAAATATTTCTTCCCAATATACCCAACTGGCAAAGCCATTTAATGTAGTGCTGGTCCCATCAGTAGTTAACCTGTTTTCTTTACTGGCAGACAGATTATACGTATACAAATCATTATTCTTTGTGTACGCTATATATAGGCTATCTGGCGAAAAAATTGGATTTTTTTCTTCCGCTTTATCAAAGGTAATTTGACGCTCTTCTGCTCCATTTTTATAAAACAAATCGTTGTTTTTTACTGAAACTGTTTTTGCAGGAGGAACTGCACCTTTCATTTGCTCTGCAGTTGCCGGCGTAAGCTTTCCTGTTTTTACATCCATTACATAGTTATTCGCAGCAGAATCCGGATGTGCTTTTTTAAACAAAATAACATGGTCATCATCCAGCCATTTCATTACTATCGGCAAACTGTTTCTAAAGTTATTGGGCAGTTTGTTCAACATTAAATCAGCAGTCGAAAATTGCTTGGTTTGAGCCTGCAAACCACTTAAAGCAATAAGCATTGCAAGACAGCATAAAATTTTGTTCATGTGTATACTTTTGAATGTTAACTTTTGATTGAATTATTGGTTGCGTGAAATCATACCGGTATTTCGTTAGTTATTAGTGCAAAAACAAATATGTACCTCTTATTTCACCAACACAAATTTAGCGCTATGAATATAGCAAATAACCCCATATTTTAACCAAAGATATTTGGGTTTTAGATGAGTGGTGAATGATTTTAGATAAAAACTAAAATGCTTCTTGCAATCTTATATAAAATGCACTTCCGGCTAAAGAATTTCGGGCATAATCTACACGCAAAATCATTCTGTTCTTTTTATTGACTAAAAAGCGTAATCCAGCACCACCAGCATATCGCAGCTCATTTAACTGGTATTTACTAATGGACTCATTCACCATTCCGGCTGAACCAAATACAGCTCCAGAAATAAATCGCCACACCGGAACACGGATCTCTGCCTGTGCAGCAGTGTAAGATAAATCTCTATACCTGCCGGTAAAAAAACCTCTCATTATATTAGAACTTCCCAAACGAGGAATTTCTCTTAGCGGTACATTTCCGATGGTATTTTTAGTCATGAATTGAAGTGCAAATGTACTTTTAGTAGTGATCGGGTAATATTTACGCAAGTCTACACCCCACTCACTAAAAGCAAATCCAACATTTGAAATTTTTGGATAGTACTGTAAATAAAATTCAGCATACGCTCCTTGGTGGGCACTAAACGGATAATCTCTGCCATCATATAAAAAAGCAGGTCCAATACCAAAAACTTCACTACCATTAACGCCTGTAATAACTGAATCTGCTGTATTTAATGACTTTTCATACCGCAGATTATAGGTATTACTGAAATTAAAAGATACCCCGGCGTATTGATGATTTTTTAGCAACTGATACACCTTGCTTTCAATAAAAATTCTATTGTAGAATTGCTTGTTGTACTCATTTTCAGCCACGGTATTATTCCCTATCCCCCACAATTTTTCATTATAATTTACATAGCCGGCAGAACCTCTGAATACATATCGCTCCCCTCTGCCAAAAATTTGCCAACTACTGCTGATATCTAATTGCTTTTGCGAACTGTACGTAATTTGTCCGTGTACATAAGAACCCCTTGCCTCTGATTTTTTTTCTTTGGCATTAAAAAAATATTCTAGGGCACCACCTATCCGCACCCCCGTTTCGGGAGTAGAAGTAAAAATAGGAACTGGAACGATTTTTAAATTAATCAATACCAATGAATCGGGATTCATGAAATTGCGAATCGTTTTTCTGGGTGCCGGCTTCTCAGCCACTTGTGCATTTGTAGATACAATAAAAAAGCATGCCACTATAAATGACATGCCATACTTCAAGAATTTATATAACAACATTAACCATTTTTCCTTTTACAAAAATAAATTTCTTCAGCGGCTTGCCTTCCATCCATTTCTGAACCAATTCGTTTGCCATCACTATTTCTTCCACTTGCGTTGCAGTTGCATCTAATGAAATATTAATATTGGTTCTTACCCGTCCATTAATACTTACCGGATATTCCTTAGACGATTCGGTTACATATTTTGCTTCAAACAATGGGAATGTTGCATCCAATACGGAACCTTCATGTCCTAATGCATGCCATAACTCTTCACTAATGTGTGGAGCATATGGCGTTAATAAAATCAATACTTGTTCGAGTATTTCTTTTTTGTTACACTTTAAGTCGCTCAGTTCGTTAGTACAAATCATAAATGTACTAACCGCCGTATTAAAGCTGAAGCGTTCTGTATCTTCTTCAATTTTTTTAATCGTCTTGTGTAAGACTTTTAATTCCTCTGCAGTAGCTTTTTCTTCATTCCAAACCTTACCCTTCATCTCATCAAAAAACAAACGCCAGAATTTTTTTAAGAATCGATGAACACCTTCTATTCCTTTGGTATCCCAAGGTTTACTTTGATCAACAGGACCTAAAAACATTTCATACATTCTAAATGTATCTGCGCCATATTTCTCTACCAATACATCGGGATTTACGGTATTGAATTTGGATTTCGACATTTTTTCTACTTCCGTACCGCAATTATATTTACCTCCTTCTAAAACAAATGTTGCGTTAGCATATTCTCCATTACGCCATTTTTTAAACGCTGCTACCTCTAACTCTACACCGTCCACCATATTTACATCAACATGTATGGCATGTGTATCATATTGGCTAATTAATCCGGCAGAAATAAATTGATTGATATTGTTTTTGTCGCGATATACAAATCTGCTGCTTCCCTGAATCATTCCCTGATTCAATAA
>CANHJH010000216.1 GCA_947460365.1 Sphingobacteriia bacterium
CCCATACCATCTTGGAAAATCATTTTTATTAGTCCATCCTGTAGTAAATGAAAGATTAAATCCTTCAGGAACATCTTCATTTCGCCCAAAACCATAAATAAAATTAGTATGGTAAAAATCCTGTTCAAAAAGGGTATAAGACGTAATTATGCCACTTAAATCAGTAAATCGACTATCATAATTTAATAACTGATTTTTAGGTATAGTGCTAAAGTCTCGGTTAAAAAACCGAACTGCAAGAATCTTTTTTAATCTCCCATTGAAATTTAATTTAGTTTGCTGCTTTGCGCCAATATTTAATCCGATCCAACCATCAAAGTTGGTATAATTATATTGGTAAAATTGCTGAAAATTTGAATCAGCATTATATCGGTTCAGCGTTTTATTTTTAGATAATTCTATTCCGCCTGTAAAAGCATGGTATGGACTCACTAAAGGTAATTCGCCTTTAATATATGCACTGGTTTCTTCGCGCAGATTGCTATTAAAGGCTGGATTTTGATTTTTATATCCAATGGCTAGATTAACAAAACTACCGGCAATATTCCGCTTTAGAAAAGTCATACCAAATCCATAAGTCGGTTGCCGTTTAATGTCAATCAAATTATTGAATTGAAAGCGATTTCCACTGCCAAATAAATTATCATTGTTCAATTCAAAAATTGTTTTATCTGGAGTAGCTTCACTGATACTTCCTCCTATGGGGAATACATCTTTTAAGACGATTAATATGTCTACAGAATCCTGCGTAGTTAGTAATTCTTCAACTATTATTTTAGAATCTTGTAAATACTGGAGATCTCTAAGAAATTTTTCATTATCAGCCATTAAATTCGGATAAAGTTTATCTCCCTCTGTAAAAAATAAATTATTTCGTATTATTTTTTCCTTGGTATTTACATGTAACGCATCTCCCAGTTGATTAAAGAACTGTTTTAATGAAGCAGAACTGTCTTTTTTTGATTTGCTAAATCCTGATTTTTGAATTTGTATAGTACGAATGATTTTACCCAAATATGGTTCAAAACTCGCAGCATTTTTCAACGCATTTTCCTGCGGGGTATTGTTTATAGTGTAGTTAACAGAAACTGACTTGCCAATTTTCCCTAAGATCCCTTTTTTATTCGCTAAAAAAAATACGGAATCTTGTTTGTTTTGAGCGCTAACTTCACCTGCATGTAGCATACAATGTAGCATACATAATAGTAGAATGGCTTTCCTTATTATACAATTATTTTCCATATCTAATAATCCTTCGGCACTTTTTTGTATTGTTAATAATAATACATCCCAAAGCAATCATTTATGAATTAATAAAGTAAGAAAGATGCGAAATATTTAATTTTTTAATCTGATAATATATCGAATTTAGATTTTGGCCTTTTTTCAATTTGCCATTTAAAACCACGTAATTTTAATTCATCATGATTAATTTGCCGCATAGGATAGGTGGTGCCTTGTAAGTTTCGTATGAACAACACTCTATCTGGTTTACTTTCTTTAAAATAAACATCAATTACATCGGCAGTAGATTTATTTACCCCAATGAATTTTTTGTTGTCATCTGTAGCGTAATATATATTAGATGCATTGCCTTTTGCATGCATTAAATTCACTTTCCCATCAGTAAATAAGGTATTAATAATTCGCCCCTTTAATTGATTAAAATAATCTGAACTGTCTAACCGATTGATGGCCATTGCATTTTCAAATACATATACACGTTCCGGTTTCTTCTCTTTGATATATAAATAAATGGTATCTCCGGTTATTTGATTTTCTTGCGCCCAAATGATGGGAGATTTAAATAACCTGAAAACAGAATCTTTGAGGGAGTAAAATAAACTATCACCCACCGCTTGAAGTGAATCGGAATAAATTTTTACATGATAAAATGCCTCAAAAAATTTATCACTACTATCTTCTTTATTATGCACCATTTTAGTGGGTGTTATAACACTATCCCGAACATTTGGAACTGTTCTGGTTTTCATAAAGTCAGATAGTTTGGCGGTATAAAGTGTATCTGCTGAGATAAAGATTGAGTCTGCACCTTGCTTTATTAATAAAAGGGGTTTTTGTGTTGCCAGTAAGGAATTCTTTTTGTTATTCGTTTTTATGTTATTGGCAATCATGTCAAATCCCTGAACCGAATCTTTACTACGATAAACTGCATTGCCCCTGAATTCTCCTAATCCACTAGAATCATCAAAAGCCATTTCATCTGCAGTAAAAGTATACGTGGTGTCTTCAATAAAAGATCTTTTATACAACTCCGCTTTCTTATTTTTCATATCATAATAACCTGATTTGGTTTTTATAATACGTTTTTCTTTTAAATTATTAATCGTAGTAGGAGAGGTGAAGGTAGCAATCTCGGTTCCTGTATTGTATTGGAGCGTGTCACTAATTATTTTGTTATTGGGGTCTACCATTAGTACCTTTTTTTTAAAGATTACATCTCTGGTATCTCCATAATAATAACCTTCCTGACTGGTTAATACTGATTTTTTATTGATAAGTTTTCCCCCGGTTAAATAAGTACCTATTTTTACCGCAACGTCATATTCTAACGCATCGGTAGTTAATTCGCCCTTACCATCAGTTAGTTTTACCTTGGTTTTTAAAAATGCTTTTCTTTCTTTACCTAAATATTTGAGGTATTGCGCATAGGTATGTATGCTGTCTGCGTCATTAATATGAACATTCCCAAATGCTTCTAATGTATTTAATTGACGGTTAAGAATAGCACTATCAGCATAAAAAATGGTATTGCCTTGTTTTACTTGTACTTTACCGGCTAGTGAAATGAAATCGTTTACTGAATCTAGCTTGTATAAATTATATCTTTCTGCAAAAAGAAAATCTAACCTGGTTCCTTCTTTGATGGTGGTGTCCGCATCTTGTCGTTGTGCAACAACAAATAATGGGAACAAAAATAGTAACAGATATAAAATATATTTGCTAATCATTAATTAGAGGTCTTTATCGAATCAGTTAATGGCGCCATTATTGGGGCGGTTTTATCTTTTTTGCCAAAAACAGAAATGCTGACGTACCGTTTAGGATGTACTCTTAAATCGTCTACTAATGTATTGGCACTTCTAATCGTGTTATTCAGATTATTATATAAAGCTTTATCATTTAACAGTTTACCTAATGAACCATCCTGAGAATTAACTTTTACTAATAATTCATTTAAATGCGTAATAGCTGCTTTGAAATCAGATACCGTTCCCTCTATGTCTGCTTTTGATAGATTGTTGGTTGTTTTAGATAAATTATCTAGTGTATTAGATATTTTATCGTTGTTTGAACTGAGATTTTTTGTGAAACTATTTACATGATTCATCGACTGCGCAATTGAACCGGTTTGTTGATTTAACATACGTTCAAGTGAAGCAGAAGAACCTACCAAACTTGCAGTCGTTTTATTAATATTGGCAATGACTGATTGCAGATTATTTTTTGTAGTAGGATCAAATATAGTATTGATGTTATTCATCACGTTATCAAGCGTCTGAATGGTTGTTTTCAATTGATCTGCTACCGGATTTAGTTTGTCCATTATGCCACTTAATACTCCGTTGGAATTTCCGGAAAGGAGCGTATCTCCCGTGTTTAAGTAAGTAGCTGCACTTCCCAATTTTATTTCCATGCTGGGTGTGCCTAATGGATTGGTATTGATAGTTGCTACTGAGTTAGTAGGTATATCATAGTCTTCTTTTAATTTAATCGTAATAATAAAACTAGAAAGTTTTTCATCTGCGTTTTCTATGTCTGAAACAATACCAACCGGAAATCCATTAACATAAACAGGATTAGACACCATTATTCCTTTCGTTTCTTTATATCGGGCATGTAAATAATTGCCTGTTTTTAAAATTGTTTTGCCTTTTAAAAAATTAAATCCAAGGATTAAGAGTGTAATTGCTATTGTGGTTAATGCGCCTACCTTTGTTTCATTCGAAATTTTCATCTATATTAAGAGGTTGTTTTATAAAGTAACGGGCAAATAAACATATTTGCCCGTTCAGATCACAAAATTAGTATTTAATTAAACTGTAAGGGTATTAATTATAAGCTAATTAAATTATTTATTTGATCCGGTATTGGTTAATTGCTTTTCTAAAGAATATTTATATCTCTTTAGTGCCTTGATTAGCACTTCACAAATTACGGTTTGTCCTTCTTCGCTGTTTAAATAATCCTCTTC
>CANHJH010000217.1 GCA_947460365.1 Sphingobacteriia bacterium
ATATACGCTGCAATACGTGGCAAACGTGCAATCAAATCCATTGCATCATCATACGTATAACTCCAATAATCTTTTTTATTGAGTCCCTTGGCGTACTCTTTAGAAAAATTACTTTCAGTTTGTAATGCCATCACACCTACTACAAACATAGTCATAGGATGGGTAGTTAATGGCAAAGCATCTATGGTAGCAAATACATGGTTTGGCACATGACTCCTGCGCTGCCATACACTAGTAAGATGATTTACTTCTGCTTCAGTAGGTAACTCACCCAATAACATTAAATGAAATAATCCTTCGGGCAATGGCTCTCCGCCTTTGATTGCAGTAGGCAACTTTTGTTGCAATTCAGGAATAGAATATCCTCGAAAACGAATACCCTCTTGTGCATCTAAGAGACTGGTTTCGGATATCAGTCCAGTTATACCCCGCATTCCCTGGTATATCTGTGATAAAGTAACTTCTCCTACCTTTTTATTTCCGTGTTCTTTGATGATTTCTTTGATCTCTAAACCCGAAGCATCTGACTTGGTTTTAAACTTTTCTTTAAAAACTCCCATGGCAATTATATTAGTTCGATAGACTTAAAATCTACCTTAAAACAAAGGTAATTGAAGTAGCAACTATAACAAAACTTATAGGCCTTTCAAGCAAAATTTTAACATGTTTATTTAGGTGCTTTTTTGTAGAGATAAATGACAACAAAAACAAATATCAAATTAGGAATCCACGCAGCAATTAAAGGGTGCAAATCTCCTTTTGTGGAGAAAATCGTAGAAAAACGGTCGGTTAAGATAAACATGGCCGCTGTAATAAAGCCCACAGCCAGGTGCACCCCACTGCCTCCCCGAACTTTTCTACCTGCAACAATACCTCCTATTAAAGTTAATAACAATACCGTAACACAAGTGGCATCTCTTCGGTAACGTTCTACCTTTAGACTATTTAATCCTTCTGAGCCTCTTAACTCCTCCAATTGTATAAATCGGTCTAATTCGGGGGAGGTCAATTTATCTTTGGCATACTTATCCTTACCCAAATCTACCGGCTTAAAGCTAAAATTCATTTGTAGCGAGGATTCCAACTTTACTTCCTCTTTTAATGGATATAACTTTCGTTGTATGATGGTCTCTATTTTCCATTTTTTGGTAGCAGTGTCCCAACTGATATAATCGGAACGCAAATTTTCAATTACCCGATTGTTTTTTACTTTATATAAAAAGAAAGGCCCGCCGCGCTTTGTTGCGGTATCATAAGAATATATACCGGCATAGGTAAAGGAATCTATTCGCAAATAAATATTATTGGGCTTATAAAGTAATGCATTATAGCTAGAGTTGGCATCCACATATTTGGCCTCAAAAGTACCCCGTATTTGGTTGGCTTTAGGCACCACATACTGATTGGCAAACCACAATACTATTGCCAAAAAAGCGCCCCCAATCCAATATGGACGCAACCATCTGGCATAACTTACTCCACCGGCTAACATGGCAATAATTTCACTGTTTCCCGCCATTTTAGAGGTAAAGAAAATAACCGCTAAAAACACGAATAATGGAAAAAGCAACGCAATAATATGAGGTATGAACCCAAAATAATAATCGGTTATAATTCTTCTAACCCCTAACTGTGAACGAACAAAATCGTCTGTTTTTTCACTTACATCTATAACAATAGCTATCACCGCAAACAAAAATATCGCGAAGAAAAATGTTGTAAGAAATTTACGAAGTATGTACCAATCCAGTTTCTTCATGGGCAGTGCAAAGATGCATAAAAATCAACAGCTATAAGCGCTGTTTTATTACTTCTAGTGTTTCTTTCTTCCAGGATGCAAAATTGCCGTTAATTATCTGTGTCCTGGCCTCTTTTACCAACCATAAATAAAACGATAAATTTTGTATACTTGCCAGCTGCAAGCCAAGTATTTCTCCCGCTACAAATAAATGACGCAGATAAGCTTTACTGTAATACTGACTCATTTCAGCAGGTAGTCCTGGGTCTATTGGGCTAAAATCTTTGGCAAACTTCTTATTTCGGATATTAATTACGCCTTGCGTAGTAAATATCATTCCATTTCTCCCATTTCGGGTTGGCATTACACAATCAAACATATCTATTCCCAAATCAATACATTCCAGCAAATTCCATGGCGTACCCACTCCCATTAAATAACGGGGTTTATCTTTGGGAAGATGTTCGGCACACAATGCCGTAAACTCATACATCATTTCTTCGGGTTCCCCCACACTTAACCCTCCTATGGCATTACCCACCGCATTTTTAGTGGAAATATATTCACAGGAGGCTATTCTTAAATCTTTATAAGTGCTACCCTGTACGATAGGAAATAAATTTTGCGTGTATCCATATTTATCAGGCGTTTCCGCTAATCTGCTGAAACATCTGGTGAGCCAGCGATGGGTTAACTCCATACTTTTTTTAGCATAACCATACTCACTGGGATAAGGCGGACATTCATCAAATGCCATAATAATATCTGCCCCAATACTCCTTTGTATGTCCATCACCGATTCGGGCGAGAACAAATGCTTACTCCCATCTATGTGAGACTGAAAAATAACGCCTTCTTCTTTAATTTTTCGGTTTGCCGCCAAAGAAAATACCTGATACCCCCCACTATCTGTTAAAATAGGCCTGTCCCAACCATTAAATTTATGTAAACCACCGGCCGCTTCCAACACTTCAGTACCCGGTCTAAGATACAAATGATAGGTATTTCCTAAAATTATCTGTGCCTGCACATCCAGCTTTAATTGCTGCTGAGTTACCGCTTTTACACTCCCTACCGTACCCACAGGCATAAAAATAGGTGTTTGAATAGTGCCATGGTCTGTCTGGATGGTGCCTGCCCTAGCTGAAGAATCGATTAAAGTTTTTTCAAGAGTAAAAGTTAATGCCGCCATGCCGCAAAAATAGGGCTCTTTGCCTTATTTTTGCGAGATGATGATACCTTCTATTGTTTGGACAATCTGTTTCGGCATTTTTTGCTTGGTAATTACCATTCAGGTTTTTTATTACTTATATTTCTTTAGTAGATTGGCTTCTTATGAAACGGTAACCAGTAAAACACCTTCTAAAAATCCAATATCGGTAATTATTTGCGCCAGAGATGAAGCGCATAACCTGGTAAAAAATCTTCCGGGAATTTTGGTGCAAGATTATGCAACACCACATGAAATATTGGTAGTGAATGATAATTCTACCGACGAAACTAAATACATCATCGATGAATTTAAAAGATCGTTCGATAATTTAACCCTGGTAGACCTAACGCAAGAAGCCAAAATGATTAGTGGTAAAAAATTTCCACTGTCTATGGGTATTAAAAGTGCTAAACACGATATTGTTTTATTAACCGATGCTGATTGTATTCCTGCTTCTGAATTCTGGATTCAAAAAATGCAAGAAAAATTCAAAGGCAATATTGAAATCGTTTTAGGCTATGGCGCTTACAGAAAAAGATTTGGGGTGCTAAACTTATTAATCCGTTTTGAAACCTTTCATACTGCTTTACAATACTTGTCATACGCCTTAGCAGGCATACCATATATGGGTGTTGGCAGAAACTTAAGCTATAGAAAAGAAGTGTTTATCAGAAACAAAGGCTTTTCTGCTATCAATAAAATACCAAGTGGAGATGATGATCTATTCATTAACAAGGTTGCCAATAAAAGAAATACCGCTATCTGTATTGATCCGGATACTTTTACCATCAGTGAACATAAGAAAACATGGAACGACTGGATGACGCAAAAATATCGCCACTATACTACCGGTAAGTACTATAAACCAATACATAAGTTTTTACTAGGATTGTATTCTCTCACTTTATTCCTAGTATATCCCATGTTTTTGATTAGTCTGTTTTTCTTCAATTGGTGGATGTCGATTGGCATTTATTTAGTCAGACTTTCTATACAAGCAGTTATTTATTTAAAAGCAATGCGCAAATTAAATGAAGCAGATTTGTTCCCTTGGTTTATATTGCTGGATATTTGGATGTTTATTTATTACATTATCACCTTACCTGCTATATGGAAAGCACCGCGCAAAAGCTGGAACTAATCACCAAATATTTTGATGATTTTACGGAGAGCCAATTAAAGCAGCTAACACTGTTAGATGATCTATACAGAGAATGGAATTCGCAGATTAATGTAAT
>CANHJH010000218.1 GCA_947460365.1 Sphingobacteriia bacterium
ATCAATGATAAGTTTGTCATTAAGAATTTAGAAGCATATCCTGATAACAAATTAATGGTGTACGACAGACTGGGTAAGTTATTATATGAAGTGAATAATTATGCCAATAATTGGGATGGTAAAATACAAGGCTATACGTTGGGTAAAGACACCTACTTCTATGTATTAACTGTAAAAGGTCAGGTAGTAAAACGTGGAGCGATAACACTAGTAAGATAAACATTGTAAAACAATCAATAATTGAAATGAAAAAGATACTTCCCCTAATAATTACAAGCCTGCTGTTAATGCAACAGCAGGCTACAGCTCAGCAGTTGCAGGTAGAGAATACAATGAGCCAATATTTTCGTAATCGGATGTTGTGGAATGCAGCCTATACGGGCGATGAGGGCAATAAGTTGTATGTATTGCAAAACAGGAGTTGGGTAGGATTTGAAGGAGCTCCTGTACTTACGAGTTTTAATGGGGAGTTTAAATTTGGTCAGAACTCATCAGCGGGATTGCAAGTGTTGAGTGATCAAACAGGGATATTGGTTCGCACGTATGGGATATTAAATTATGGTTATCGAATAAAGTTAAGTGAAGAGAATTCGTTGCGATTGGGAATATCATTGTCATTAAGCGGTGATCGATTAAACAACAAGTATTTAGATGGGAGTAGTTTATTGGATCCGATGATAGCAAGCAGCATCAACGACAGGCCCCGTTTCGATGGAAATTTTGGAGCAATATATAGAAGCGGGAAGTTTGATGTTGGTGTTGCTTTGTATCATTTAGGTGATCAGCTACGCAAAGAAGCAATCACTTCCAATGCTGCGAAGTATCAGGTAGGATTGTATTATAATTTATCTGAAACTGCGGATAAAATGCAGATTAAACCGGTGTTAATGTATAAAACATATACAAATACCGAATCGGTGTTAGAGGGCGGCGCACAAGTGGAATACAATAAATTATTGCATGTAATGGCAATGTACCAGAGCATCGGTAATGTAAGAGCTGGCGCTGGATTAAGAAAGAACGGTTTGGGCGAAGCAAATTTCTTTTACAATACGAATGTGAAGATTGCCAATGTATCTAGTCAGCAATACGAAATGGGCCTGGCAGTGTATTTAAAGTAACAACTATTGTCACTTTTTTTGGTGTAACATTTTAAATAAACATCATTTGTCTTCATAAAAAAAGCAATTATGTAAGTTTTGTAAACAACTATATTGTCTAACCAAAAAGTATTTATAATCAATTACTTAGCACCAAAATCTTTTAAAAAATAAATAGGTTAGACTTTTCAAATTCTTGATGTAGTATTCGTAAAGATACATTTGCTTACCTGATATCATATTCAGTTAGTATTTATATCTAATGTAAAACCTATGTCAACCAAAACTGCTATCCGCAATTCTATTTTTAATGTAATTGCCAAGAATTTATTTAAAGTTCAAACATTTATTGGATTGATGATTGTAATGCAATTGTCAATGCCAATAGAGTTGCATGCGCAAAATTTGCCACCTAAAATTAGTTTTTATAATGATAAAGCGCCAAAAGTACCAGGTACTGATATCCCATTAATGGATTTCTCACTTAATTCAACTGTTAAAACATCATCAATTATTAAAAATACAGGAGGAGCCATTCCAGATATTATTTATGGCACTGTAATTCTAGGAAGTCCTCAACTAAAGCAATACAATACTGGAATTGTGCGGGATGGCAAATCAACTCAAATAAGATTTGGGTATGAATCTGCTCTTAATCTAAATGACCCAACTCTAGCTTCAATCAATTCCGTTAGTCTTATCGAGTGCGATAAAAATGGGGTGGTATATTTTGTAGACTCTACAGTTTATATTCGTAAGCTTGAAAATGGTATAATAACTACAATTAAAAAATGCCCCAATCCGGTTAGTCTAATGAAAATAGACTCGAAGGGTAATATAATCATTGTTGATAAAGTGCCGGGTTTTACAACAACTGCAAAAGGAACTTATCAAGTAGACATTTCAACAATAAAAAAACTCGATAAAAACGGCAATATCAGTATTGTTGCTGGTTCGGGAAAATACAGACGTATTGATTCGGTATATGCATTTAATGGCACTCCGCCTACCTTATATTATCATTCAAAAGCAAAGTTGTATGATGGAAAGGGAACTGGTGCAAGTTTTGGAAATATATATGGGATTTATATTGATTCATACGACAATATTTATGTATGTGATAGCTATTTATTTTTTGTAAATTCCATTAGTTATATTGCTGATCTGAACGAATATATGACAAATTTATTTCGAAAAATAACTCCAGATGGAACAGTGAAAACAATTGCTGGGTATATACAAAATGAAAATACTTTATGGAAAAGAGATTATACGAATGCTTATTCTGAGTATCCTAATTTTGGAGCTATAGGTACGACAGAAGGTGTTTATGGAAATTCATTGTCGGTTGATGACGCAGGTAATCTTTACATTCTTACTTTAACTTTTAATCAAAGCTATTCTAGTCCAGCAACAGAAATTAAAATTAAAAAGTATACACCACAAAAAGGCTTAACTACCCTATATACAAAAACAGATAATTTTCAAAGTTTTGAATATTCTTTAATATTAGATAAAGAAAATCATTTTCATCTTTTAGAAGATAGAAAGAAGGAAATTACTGTTGTAGATACTTCTGGGAAAGTTATTGAAAAAATTTCAAATCAATTTGAAACTGGATTTGGAGTTAGCCTGAAAAATGTTTGTTACGATTATCTGAATCGAAAATATTATTTCCCAATTAAAAGTCTTGTAGGGCCGGAAAACCTTGCAGTGTATAATAAGGATGGAATTGAAATAAAATATTTTTTTCACGACTTTTATGGCTTAAAATACACTGGTGCTGCTGAAATTACAGGTATCCCAAGAGTATTATATAATCCACCTGCGATTACAAAAGTTTATGCCCGAAATAAATTCGGCATAGATTCTTTAAATGTTGGGATGTCTATTTCTCCAAAGCCAAATGTTCAATTAGGTAATTCTAGTCAGATAAACAGCAATACGCTTTCAGTTTTTGCACTTGCCAAAGCAAAAGATTCTACGCTTATTGAAAGAGGATTTATATATGCGTTAAAATCAGCTAAAACGGCCATGATGCCGGATTCTCCCGGTGTAGTTAAAGTACCAGTTTCGGGTAATAAAATTGGCAATTATACCACAAATATTGGAGGGTTAACTCCGGATACTGAATATGAGCTACGTGGATACGCTATCAACAAGGCTGGTGTTGGATTGAGTGACATAAGAACAGTAAGTACCAATTTGCCTCCGATAATAAAATTTATCAAAATGGTCGTTACCAATATTATTAATACTGCTAAAAAAGTAGTGGCAGCTGTGGCAAATTTTACTAAAGGTGCAGTATTAGCAATTAATAAATTAGTAGTAAACGTTGTAGGTAATATATTTAAACCATTTTCTTCATTTAGGATCAGGTTGTTTTCTACACCGGTGACTCTATACGAAGGTACGGTAGGAGCTGATGGTACAATTAATGTTTCGGTAGAAATTCCCGATACAACTTTACCTGGTTTACATCATCTGGTTTTAGAAGCAATCGATTCAACCGGTAAGGCGATTACCCGTGAGATGCGTATTAATATCGCAGCCGACGGCACTGTAACAGAAGTAAACAATACGGTATATTACAATACTCCAGAAAACCAGCAATTAATCGATACCATTCAAGCAACAGATGCAGATCCCGGACAAACACTTAAGTATAGTGTTATTGGTGGTGCTGATTCCGCTAAAGTTACCATAGATTCTGTTACCGGTATCCTTCAATTTATAACCGCTCCTGATTTTGAAAAACCTGTTAATGCAAACAATACATATGAGGTGCTTGTACAGGTAAAAGACAATGGTAATGGAGGGGAACCGGCTACATTATTGATGTATTTAACGGTAGAAGATGTGCAGGAGGCACCTGCCCTAAACGCTTGTACTGTAAAAACTACAGGTAAAAACGTATCGGTAATTAATGGATCGATAGACCATAATGGCGGCCAGGCTATTACAGAAAGAGGATTTGTATACAGCAAAAAAGCCGATAATGCTAATCCACTAATTGGTGGATCTTCTGTAACAAAACTTGTATCAACCGATACTACCAATGCATTTAATGGAACCTTACTA
>CANHJH010000219.1 GCA_947460365.1 Sphingobacteriia bacterium
AAGATTTTAATGAATATGACATTGCATTTTCTATTGTTTGGCAGCGAAATGCTTCTGTGAATGAGCAAGGAGATTATATTGGTTTGAATGATTACATAATTTGTATTAGTAAAAAAGAGAAAATCCGGGTAAAATATAATTGGATACAACAATTATCTCCAAACAATAATCAGCCGGTATTAGCTTGGTATAGTGAAGATGTTGGAGACAATGCAGAAGCGAATACGTATTTTAACAATTTATTGTTGGATGCTACTAAGTCGATGGGTATTATTAAACCG
This sequence comes from Sphingobacteriia bacterium, assembly GCA_947460365.1. Lineage (GTDB taxonomy): Bacteria > Bacteroidota > Bacteroidia > Chitinophagales > Chitinophagaceae > Sediminibacterium. Next base: position 282 of record CANHJH010000219.1, read on the forward strand.
GTTCGGCTAGTTGAACGTATTTTAAAAAATGAATTAGGGAATGATGGCATTGTATTAGATGTATGTGCAGGTATTGGAACAACGGCACATTCGGTACTTCAACTAAACAACCAAGACAATGGCAATAGATCATTCATATTAGTTGAAGACCATGAATTTTGTAGGACTATTACGGCAGAAGGTTTGCAGCGTATTATAAAAGGATCTGCAACCCAAAAAGGGGTAAAGGGTGATTTTAATTATTACACCATTACCGAAAAAGTTGCCTTCAACAACCAATAATCGAACTATATCTATCAATCAAACAATCTACTTGATCTGCATTAGTTGCCATAAACGCTTAAGAACTTTATGCGCATTATTTTTAGCTGCTCCCAGTTGTAATCATATTCTGCCAGCTCTTCTTGTGCAATTTGAAGGGAAGAGGTTTCACAGCTTTTAAAATATTCAATAATTTCTTCTTGGTCGGCTTCATCTAACCACTCGTCGATAGCATAGTCTAAATTAAGCCTGGTACCACTTGCAGCGATGGTTTCCATCTCTTCTAACAATTCATCTAACTTAAGGCTTTTGTTACGTGCGATGGTTTCTAGTGGAATTTTTTTATCTACATTTTGAATGATGTAAATTTTATTACTTGCTGCGTTGGCAACGCTTCGCATTACAAAATCATCGGGTTTCTCAATTTCATTTTCGGCCACATATTTTGCAATGAGTTCTACAAATGGTTTGCCGTATTTAATTGCTTTGCCTTTGCTTACCCCCTGGCATTTTTCCATTTCTTCCAAAGTAGTTGGATAAAGGGTTGCTGCATCTTGCAAGGAGTTTTCTAAAAAAATAACAAAGGGAGGCAGGCTTTTTCTTTTGGCTTCTTTTTGTCGCAGCTCCATCAGCATGGCAAATAATTTTTCATCTGCAGCCGCTCCGGATTGTGAAGCGTTTTCTCCATCATCATCATCTTCATTAGCATCTTCAAATAAATTATTGAGTGCAATTTTAAAAGAGGTTGGTTTTTTTAAGAATTTATCGCCGGCGGGTGCAACTTTAATTAATCCATATTCTTCAATGTCTTTCTGCAATAAATTTTCCAGCAATACCTGACGGATAAGGCTGTTCCAAAAATGCGGATCATTGTTTTTTCCAATACCGAATAAAGGATTAGCATCGTGTCGGAACATGGTAATTTGTGGAGTAAGTTTTCCCATTAACACATTTACTACATAGTCTGCAACAAAACGACCATCCAGTGCATTCACTACTTTCAGCATTTTAACCACTTCCTCTTTGGCTTCCATTCTTTCTTTAGGTTTGCGGCAGTTATCGCATAAACCACAATTTTCAATATCTCTGTGTTCACCAAAATAGTGTAGTAAGATTTTTCTTCTACACACAGCACTTTCTGAGTAAGCAACCATTTCATCAATCAATTGTGCCCCAACTTCTCTTTCACTTAAAGGTTTATCGCGCATCAGATGTTCTAGTTTTGAAACATCCTTATGTGAATAATACATTACGCAAATTCCTTCTAATCCATCTCTACCGGCTCTACCAGTTTCCTGGTAATAGTTTTCAATAGATTTTGGAATATTAAAATGTATAACAAATCGAATATCCGGTTTATCGATACCCATTCCAAATGCGATGGTGGCAACGATTACCTGAACATCTTCATTTAAAAATTGGTCTTGCCTATCGGCTCTTAGTTTTTGATCGAGGCCGGCATGATATGCTACTGCTTTAATTTTATTAGCTACTAATAGCTCTGCCAATTCCTCGGTTGTTTTTCTGTTTAGGGTGTAAATAATACCGCTTTTTCCTTTGTGCTGTGTAATGAATTTTACAATGCTTTTTACTGTTTGCTCTTTTGCAATTTTGGGCATTATTTCATAAAACAGATTGGTTCTGTTAAAGGAAGAAATTAATACATTAGGATTTCGTAAACCAAGGTTTTTTACGATATCGCTCTGCACTTTGGGGGTTGCGGTAGCTGTTAAAGCGATTACCGGAATATCAGGATTAATGATATCCATCATTTCCCTGAGACGTCGGTATTCCGGACGGAAATCGTGTCCCCACTCAGAAATACAATGCGCTTCATCTACTGCAAAGAATGAAATATTAAGGTCGCTGAAATAATCTAAGTTTTCTTGCTTGGTTAGGGTTTCGGGGGCAACGTACAAGAGTTTTGTCTTTCCGCTGTTTAAATCATCTTTAACGGCCTTTATTTGCCCTTTATTAAGAGAGGAATTGAGGAAGTGAGCAACTTCATCGTTTTCACTATAGCCTCTAACTAAATCAACCTGATTTTTCATTAGGGCGATCAGGGGTGAAACAACGATTGCACAGCCAGGCTTCAACAAAGCAGGTAATTGATAACACAAGCTTTTGCCGCCGCCAGTGGGCATAATCACAAAAGTATCTTGTCCATCTAGTAAGCTATTAATAGCACTTTCCTGGGTGCCTTTGAATTCTCTAAACCCAAAATATTTTTCTAATGCATCAAATATGTTGTATTGATGTGCAATGATTTCCTGTGGAGGGGGTATTTTTTTAGTGCTGCTCTTTTTTTCCGTGTTTTTTTTAGTCGTTGCCATTTCTCTCAGATTCAGTTTTCAATAGATTGGGATATTTTGAGGTTATAATTTAATCAATAATATTGGTAAAAACAAAAATATCAATTGATTTATATATAACCACCAATTTAAAGGGGCTGCGAAGTTAATAAACTACTAGCTCAATACCCTTCTTTATTGATTATATTTTTAATATTTTATAGGATTTTACCAAGAGATGACTTCAATTGTTAAACAAGAGTCGATTATGGCAGATTTGATGTTAAAGTTTACCTTTGCAGTACATGAGCGCAACTATTTTACAAACAGCACTGGCTACTATTGAAACAGAAGTAAATGCCATACAAGGTTTGGCGACTTTTATAAATGAGCCTTTTGAAAAAATCATTCAAGCGATCCATCAGTCAACCGGACGATTGGTAATCAGTGGAATTGGCAAAAGTGCCATTGTTGCTCAAAAAATAGTAGCCACACTGAATTCTACCGGAACACCTGCGCTGTTTATGCATGCGGCGGATGCCATACATGGAGATTTGGGAATGATTACACCCGATGATATTGTTTTAGTGATTAGTAAAAGTGGGGAAAGTCCGGAAATAAAAGTGTTGGTGCCATTGATTAAGAATTTTGGCAATACGCTTATTGGGATGGTGGGTAATGTAGCAAGTTTTTTAGCTAAAAATGCCGATTGGGTATTAAATACAACAGTAGCAAAAGAAGCTTGCCCTAATAATCTTGCTCCAACCAGTAGTACAACAGCGCAAATGGTTATGGGTGATGTATTGGCGGTGTGTTTAATGCAGCTGAATGGGTTTAATAACCGCGATTTTGCACGGTTTCATCCGGGAGGTAACTTAGGAAAGCGGCTGTATATGACGGTAGAGGACATAACTTCCAACAATGAAAAACCAGCAGTTTTATTAGATTCACCCCTCAAAAAAGTTATTGTAGAAATTACTGAAAAACGATTGGGGGTTACTGCGGTAATAAATGAAGTGGGTGATTTATTGGGTATTATTACTGATGGCGACTTAAGAAGAATGTTAGAAAAAACCAATGATATTTCGGCCATTTGTGCCAGTGATATTTTAACTCCCAACCCCATTACGATAGATCCGCAAGCACTAGCTGTTGATGCGCTGAATGTATTAAAGCAGCATGATATTAGTCAGCTGGTAGTAACTCAAAACAATCAATATGCCGGGATATTGCACTTACACGACTTGATTAGAGAGGGTATTGTTTAAATATTCCCCCTTTCAATATTAACTTGCCAAATATTCATGTAGTATTGTATCTTTTATAATTTTGAATTAACCTAAAT
>CANHJH010000220.1 GCA_947460365.1 Sphingobacteriia bacterium
CACCTAGCATTGGAACAGTACCATTTATATAATCAATATTAATATCATTACTCATTATATCTGGTTTGGTGAAAGTTAATTTGGTATCGATTCCGCAATTTGGATCTGCGGCTGCTTTATTGAAGAAGTAAGCCCATATTGGCATGGCAGCTCTACCGCCTTCTCCATTTTTGCTGCTAATGCGTATAAATCGATCATCACATCCAACCCATCCACCAGCTAAATACTGCGGCGTATAACCAATAAACCATGCATCGCTATTATCATTGGTAGTACCAGTTTTGCCTGCAATTGACAAACCTCCGGGAATACCATATCCCCAAACTCCTGCACCGGTTCCATTACTCATAACACCTTGCATCATTTTAATAACTGAATAGGCGGTTACATCACTAATTACTTCTTTACGTTTTGGAGTGAAAGAGGCTAATACGTTGCCATTTCTGTCTTCAATTCTTGTAATGTACATTGGTTTTGCGTTAAAACCTCTGCCCGGGAACATGCTGTAGCCTTGTAACATTTCATATAAAGAAATTTCTGCAGCACCTAACGCCAGAGAAGGATATGCTTCTAATGGACTTTGAAATTCACATTTCTTAAGAAATTCTACAAATCTTTTAGCTCCATTATTTTCGGTATTATCTAACTGCTTTAAAATAAATGCGGTAGCGCAGTTTCTGGATTTTGCTAAAGCCAATGCCATGGGTATGGTTGCTCCCGTACAAGTTTTGGAAGTATTGGGTACCATTCCATAAGAACCAAAGCTTTGTTGCACATCTTGTACTTCAGAGTTTGGTGTGAGTCCTGCTTCTTCAATAGCCAAACCATACAATAACGGTTTAATAGTAGAGCCTACCTGACGTTTTGTGTTAATATTGGCATGGTCGTATTTAAATGTTTTAAAATCGATACCACCAACCCATGCTTTAATTTGACCATTCAGTGGATCCATCACCATAAAACCAGCCTGCAACATTTGTCGATGATATTTTATAGAGTCGTACGGCGTCATGGTGGTATCTTTCCCACGCCTACTGTTCCAGGCAAATATCCGCATGGGTACTTTTTGAAAAAATGAATTACGGGTTTCTTCATCGGATGCGCCCTCTCTTTTCGCATTTCTCCAACGATCTGTTTGCTTCATAATTTGCTCCAGTATGTTTTCATGACCTTTCCAAATAGTGCCCTTCTTGAAATTTTCTTGTGCATTCAGCAGCTTTTGCATGTAGCTTATGTGCTTTGCTACAGATTCTTCTGCATACATCTGCATCCTTGGATTAATGGTAGTGTATACCTTTAATCCATCCCTAAACAGGTCGTAATTATCACCATTGTTCTTTTTATTTTCTTTACACCACTTTTTCATTTCTTCCCCCAGCACCATTCTAAAATAAGGGCCTAGTCCGGTCGACTCATCTAATTTTTTAAAATTTAATTCAATGGGCTTTTTCTTTAAAATGGCTGCTTCCTTTTCATCAAGAAATTTGTTGCGAACCATTTGGTTCAGTACAGTATTTCTTCTGTCTAATGCCAATTTCGGGTTTCTCCTTGGATTATAAAGGGTGGCACCTTTAAGCATTCCAACCAAAACAGCAGATTCATCCACATTTAGGCGATCGGGTTCCTTTTGGAAAAATGTTTTAGATGCATTTCGGATTCCAAAAACATTATCGCCATAAGCTACTGTATTTAAATACAAAGTCAAGATTTCATCTTTTGTAAAATTCCTTTCAAGTTTTATAGCGATGATTCCTTCTTTTAGCTTTTGTAACCCCCTTAAGATAAAATTCTTAGTACTCCAGTTCTCAGTAAATAAATTTTTAGCAGTTTGCATGGTAATGGTACTGGCTCCTCCCTCACTCCCTAAATAAAAAAAAGCACGCCCCAATGATTTTGCATCTATTCCACTATGGTCATAAAATCGTTCATCCTCGGTAGCAACCAAGGCTTCAATTACATGCTTACTGATGTCTTTAAATTTTACATTGATCCTGTCTTCAATATAATATTTGCCCATTAATGTGCCATCTTCGGCATAAACCTGACTGGCAAGTGATGCTGTAGGATTTTCGATATCATCTAAATCCGGCATGCTTCCTAACCAACCAAAATTCAGGATTAACAGCAACAGAAAAATGAAGCCGAATAGGCCGAAAAAAATACGCCAAAAAATTTGTACTGGTCTGGTCATGGTATAATTTATAAATAGTATTGTTTATAATATATTCTTTGTGTTATGCAATAAAATCAATTAAAATTTTCCTGGTAATAATTCAAGCAACATTTTTTGATAAGCTTCTATATTTTTCTTTTTAAGGAGCAATTCTAAATTTGATGGACTAATAATACTGAAACTGTATTTATCTGCTGTTAACCACGGTAATATTCTTGAGCTGGTAGAAGGTTTGGTTTGATCTACAAAATTAGTCGCTAATCCGGCATTGTCAAAAGGCCCAAATAGAATCAATTGTACATCATCATTCAATGGCGTTATGTTCAGTGCAATCCTTTCACCATAAAATTTCTCCTGATTAAAACGGTTGAACGCATTTTTTGCCTCATTCACAAACATTCGATCTACTTTAGTTAAAATAACTGCGGCGTATTGCGTATCTGCTTCATTAAACTGATAGGTATCGTTTTCAATTAATTGAACTGCCGGCTTAATGATGGCAGCTTCATTTATGGCCATATTTTTAGATAATTCTTTATTTACCGGAGAGGGTATAGCGTCTTTTTTTATTCGATCGGTTTGCGCAATATTGGTGTTGTTCAGGTCAACTTTTCTGGTTTCAATCTCAGGCTGACGTTCTACCTCTAAATTGGTTAGATATGCTTCTATTTCAGTTCTTTTTTTGAGAACGTTAATCATGGTAGCTGCTTTATTAGCGATATCTGTTTGACTGAATAAAGAAACGATATTTGTTAATCGATGAATGGCAATGCTGTCTTGTTTTTGCTTGATATAGTAAATCGCTTCCACAAACATTAACTGTGGGTTCTTAAAATTTTTGCCATATAAGGAATCTGCTTCATTTTTTTTCTGTAATGCTTCTTCAAATCTACCTGACAAAAATGTTTGATATATGTTGTCATAAGCATCTGTTGCAGGATTTTTCCTTTTCTTAATTGGAGCAGCAGTTAGTTTCTTAGTGAACTTTCCATTAGGATATTCTTTTTCCAATCTTCTAATAATCGAATCTGCTTTTGCATAGGCACCAACTTTATTGTAACAGTTGTTTAAATGAAAAAGTAAGTCTTCTGAAACGGTAGAATCCGGGAATCTTTTGCGCATACTTTCATAAGCTTCAATAGCAGATGGATAGTCTTCTAAATAATATTGAAAAACATATCCATTGCTCATCAATGCATTCATTATTTTTTGGTTGGAACTTTGTTTTGCATCCTGAGTTAAAGGAATATTTTCCATTAACGATTCTATGCTGGCATCTTTGTTTTCTGATTTTCCAGCGTTTTTTTTGTCAGTGTTTAAAGAGGTTTCCGGCGAAATCGTATTAGTAAATGATCGTTCCACAGCGGTTTGTCTTCTCCAATTATCTATGTTTGGTCTGTTACCCCATTTCGCTTTAAATTCACTTAAACCTTTGGATTTAAGTGAGCTACTGTTAAAGTAAAAGTCATTTCCGGTAGACTTAAAAAGATCATTTGAATTATCAGCAATTAAATTTCCACCATAAGACACTTCTGTTTCATTTTCTTTTAGACCCTTTTCTTTTCGCCATTTTTTCAATAAATTTTTCAAAAAGATGGTTCTTTCCTCAAATGGCATTTTAGCTATTTTCTGAAGACTATCCTCCAAAATTATTGTCGTTAAATTCAACGCAATCGTATCAACCGGAGGCTTCCTAAATGCTATCCTTTTTTGATCGGTTTCTTTTAATAAAGAGATTTGAATACTATCATAATATTTAGCTGCGGTAATAAAATTTTTATTAGTAAAGGAAACATCGGCAAGTTTTAAAAAACATTGTTGTTTAAAGCTTTCATCACCCTCTGTTGATTGTATGCTTTTAAGTAACAATTGCTCAACAGCGGCATAATTATTTCTTTTGAGTTCTATTTCTGCGGCGGCAGCGTATATAATATTTTTATATCCCTCATACTTATCTTTTTTTGCCATTAATAGCAATTGATTGAGGTTTTCTTGTAG
>CANHJH010000221.1 GCA_947460365.1 Sphingobacteriia bacterium
AACGGTGAAAGAACCGGCAACAAAGCTGCAGTTGAAGCGGCTGTAGCAACAATGGGTGCTGGTGCTAAAGATGATATCGCTACCCGCTTATGGTGGGATATTGCTACCGTTCCTAACTTCTAATTAAAATTAGTTAAGTTATTTTATACAAAAGCCCATCAGTAATTTTATACTGATGGGCTTTTTAATGAATACTATTTATTTTATAAAATCTCCCTGCTCCGTTGTTTTAACCCTCATTCGCTCATCCCCTTTTTCTAATAATAACTTATATACTTTTTTAGAATTACTTGATTTTTCATAGTAGTAATTTACCGTATAAATATCTTTATAAATGCTCCACTCCGGATATCGACTGGAAACTGCATTTCTTACTGCAGAGGGTAATGCTACATTTTTAAATCTTTCGGCAGTTCGTAATAATTTACCATCCTTATCATAAGTGGCAAGTATCTCTCCCTCCGGAATAAAAAATGAAACGATATATTCATCATATTCGTCTTCATAATAATCTGTGTTTTTAATGTCGTAACTGGCCGCCCTATGTTCTAATAATCGAACGGGTTGCGCCGAACTTGGATCGTTTACTGATTTTAAATACTTATAGTTTAAACTTACCACAGTAACACCGGGTAGGGTGGTATCTTGACTAAATAACCTTGTGTTTAGTCCAATTAGTACTATGCAGGATAGTAACAGCATTTTAATGTTTTTCATAGTGATTTTTTTATTTGTTGATTAATATTTTCATTCATACATAAGAACAACGAAATTATCATCAACCTAAAACGAATCGAATGACTTACATTAAGCATATTGTTGATTGTAGTCAGCCGGACTTCCTTCAATAAATAAAATTTTTTTGATTAACCAGTATGGTAATTATTTAATAGCTTATATTTAAGTTGCCTTAAAACGATACTGTATGAACAACCGTCGACATTTTATTAAGCAATTCTCTTATGCTTCTGCTGCTGTAATTACAACCCCCGCCTTTGCCAGAAGCAATTATTTTAATACCGATACAATTAGAATCGCTACCATTGGCGTAAATGGCATGGGGTGGGCAAATACGCTGGCTGCATTGAAAGTGAAAAATGTAGAAGTAGTGGCGCTTTGTGATGTAGATGCTTCCGTTTTAAATACCAGAAAACAAGAATTATTGGTTAAACAACCAAACGTTCAACAAGTGGATGTATACAACGATTATCGTAAAATTTTAGATCGAAAAGATATTGATGCGGTTATCATTGGTACGCCCGATCATTGGCATGCATTACAAATGATTGATGCATGCGCTGCCGGAAAACATGTTTATGTAGAAAAGCCTGCAGGCAACTCGATCGGCGAATGTGATGCAATGATTAAAGCTAAAAACAAGTACAACAGGATTGTACAAGTTGGCCAATGGCAAAGAAGTCAGCAACATTTTAAAGATGCAATAGATCTGGTACATTCTGGCAAATTGGGAAATATTAGAACTACTAAAGTATGGTGTTATCAAGGTTGGATGCGACCTCAGCCGGTAGTGGCAGACACATTGCCCCCAGATTTTATTGATTATAAAACCTGGTTGGGCCCTGCTCCTATGCGTAGTTTTAATACCAGCCGTTTTCATTTTCATTTCAGATGGTTTTGGGATTACGCCGGCGGCTTAATGACCGATTGGGGTGTTCATTTACTAGACTATGCCGTACAGGGTATGAAGGCCGGAAATCCTATTTCAGTAAGTGCTTTAGGAGGCAAATTCGCTTATCCTGAATTAGCCGAAGAAACGCCCGATACCTTAACATCTTTATACGAATTCGATCAATTTAACTTAGTATGGGACGCTGCAATGGGTATCGATAATGGATCGTATAACCGAGACCATGGCATTGCATTTATTGGCAACAATGGCACACTCATTTTAAATAGAGGCGGATGGGAAGTGGTAGAAGAAAGACAGGCTAAAAACAAAATAGCTATTCCACTGCAAAAACCGGTTGACAATGGTGTTGAGTTGCATTGGGAAAATTTTATAAATGCTATTAGAAATAATAATCCTTCCTCTTTACATTGTTCAATTGAAGAAGGGGCACACATTGCCACCGTAGCTCAAATGGGGAATATTGCATACCGTTCCGGTAAAAAAATAAGTTGGGATGCGGTACAACATAAGTTTACAGATAAAGCGGTACATCATGAATATTATGTAAAGCAATATCACAATGGGTATGAGTTGCCTAAAATGTAAATAAATTTTATATTGAACTGAAATAGTTCAACACTTCATTCCAGTTATTTAATCTTTTATGGTGGGTATGATTTGCATTATGACCGGCTGAAAAAAGTAATGGCTGTCCTTTAAAAGGATCAAGATTTTTAATATAATCGTCTATTAAATAATCACAGTGTATAATACTTTTATCACCGCACAATACAATATTTGTCCAATGAATAGAGGGGAAATACTCATTCAGCCATTCAACTTTTTCACTTAATGATTGAGGAAATTCCATTGCAGCAGATACGATGTATACATCAAACTTATTTAATAAAATGTCCATTGCAGCTATTGCTCCTTCCATTACTGGAGCTGACCTGAAAAAACCGGGCGTATATAAATACTGTTTAACTGCTTCTTGATTGGGGAATGCTTCTATTTCAGGAATACCAATTAATTTATCTTTACCAATCCGAACACCAAAATCTTTTTCATACCAATCAATAAAATGCTGTTCAATGTCCACCAAAACATTGTCCATGTCAATTGCAATTGTTTTTTTCATGAGGATGTATTAAACAGCGTTAGTAATTGTAGTTTTATATATATGATAAAAATATCAAAGAAGCCATTTATTTCCAAATTGATTTTAATACAATCCTCGTCTGTTAGATATGATTTTTTTCGTAACACACGATTTAAAGCTTATACACCATAATTGCACTATCTTACTGTTATTCAATAATAAAATATGCCGCAAATAATCCAAAAAAACAGTTGCAATTCAATATTGCTTCTTGTAGTTTTTTTTATAAATGCCTCCATACTATCCGGTCAACCTACGGCTCCTAATATTATTTATATATTGGCCGATGACATGGGTTATGGTGATGTAAGTGCGTATAATCCGAATACCCCTATCAAAACACCCAATATAGATGCAATTGCCAAACAAGGCATGCGCTTTACCGATGCGCACAGCGGTTCGGCTGTTTGTACGCCAACCCGATATGGAATTTTAACCGGCAGGTATGCATGGCGAAGCAAGTTGCAGAATGGAGTGCTGTGGAGTTACGATAGTGCCTTAATTACTCCTAATAGATTTACTGTTGCAAAATTATTAAAACAGCAGGGATACAAAACTGCCTGTATTGGCAAATGGCATCTTGGTTTAAATTGGTCATCCGATGCAAATGGCACAATTAATCACTTCAATAAAATTACCGGCGGACCCAATGATCTAGGATTTGATTACAGTTACATCATTACCGCTTCACTCGATATTCCTCCTTACGTATATTTCGAAAACCAACAACTTACCTCTACATCATTAGACTCCATACAAGCCAATGCAGGAATGGGTTTCTGGAGATCAGGTGTAATTGCAAAAGACTTTGAACATACGCAAGTGTTAAATAAAACAACTCAAAAAGCGGTAGATTTTATACAACAAAACTCGGCACATCCCTTTTTTCTTTATCTGCCATTGAGTGCGCCACATACACCTATTTTACCTACTGAAGAATTTGCCGGCAAATCTAAATCCAATGATTATGGTGATTTTTTAATCATGACAGACGCTATGGTTGGACGCATTTTGAAAGTCCTTAAAGAAAAAGGTATAGAAAAAAATACGCTGCTCATATTTACCAGCGACAATGGCGCTTCTCCCTCATCCGACTTTAAAGCATTGAAAGCTGTTGGGCATGACCCAAGTTACGCACTCAGAGGTACTAAATCCGATATATATGAAGGGGGACATCGTATTCCTTTTATCGCTCAATGGCCCAATGCAATACAATCAGGAACAGTTAATAACACTGTTATTTGCCTTACAGATTTGATGGCTTCCTGTGCAGACCTTTCCCATTCCACTTTAGCTGCAAATGCCGCAGAAGATAGTTATAGCCTTGTGCCGCTATTGGTTCCTAAAAAAAACAAA
>CANHJH010000222.1 GCA_947460365.1 Sphingobacteriia bacterium
ATGTTTGTAGTAGGTGTGATGGCATTACAAACTGAAAGTAATTTTTCTAAAGAGTACGCCAAGGGACTCAATAAAAAAGATTATTGGAGTTATACGTATGATGATGCAATGGATTTGATTGCACGTTTGCCACGTATTGCAGCGTATATATATAGAAGAAAGTATAAAAACAATGAACACATTCATCCGAATGGCCTATTGGATTGGGCGGGTAATTTTGCGCACATGATGGGCTATGATGATGAGAGCTTTAAAGAACTCATGCGATTATACATGACCATTCATGCCGATCATGAAGGTGGGAACGTTTCTGCGCATACCACTCACCTGGTAGGTTCAGCATTAAGTGATCCGTATTTAAGTTTTGCAGCGGGTATGAATGGCCTAGCTGGTCCCTTACATGGGTTGGCTAACCAGGAAGTGATTAAATGGATTTTTGAGATGCAAGAGCAATTGGGCACAGATAGTCCAACCAAGGAGCAAATTGCTGAGTATGTACAAAAAACATTAACATCGGGTAAAGTTGTGCCGGGATATGGGCATGCGGTATTACGCAAAACAGATCCGCGCTTTACTGCACAGATGGAGTTTGGAAAAAAGCACATGGCCGATGATAAACTGGTGAACACGGTTTGGAATATTTATGAAACAGTACCACCAATTCTTCAATCATTAGGAAAAATAAAAAATCCATGGCCCAATGTAGATGCGCACAGTGGAGCATTATTGGTGCATTATGGCTTTGTAGAATATGAATTCTACACCGTATTGTTTGCGGTGAGCCGTGCATTAGGCGTAATGGCCAGCTTATGTTGGGACCGAGCATTAGGTTTTCCATTAGAGCGACCAAAATCTGTAACAACTGATTCAGTTAAAAAATGGATTGACGGTAAAGATGAAATTTGGGAGTAAGGATTAATATGGAATGATGATAATCAAACAGTCTCTTCGGGTAAAAACGGAGAGACTGTTTTGTTTGGAGGGAGTGTGGACTGTGTTAAAAAGTTAGCAATTGTTCTATTGATTTAAGATTTTCCTGTGAAATAAAGTACTCATTGCTTCTTCCGTCTGTACCACTTTTTATACGGTCGATTAACAGACTGTTCCTATCATGATTGGATATAGACCATTTATTGTTTATTGCAGAGATGATGTCGCTTCTTTTTCGTTTTTGTAGATTGGCCGATTTGTTGAGCATACCTAACGCTCTATTGATTTCATCTATATTGGTATATCGGTTGTGGTTGTTGATATTATCTCACCCCAACCCACTCATCAACTTAATCTCATTCCTATATAAAATAATTTTTTTCTCATTTTCCAATTGTTTCAACAATCTGGAAATTACCACTCGTGAAGTTGCCAATTCGTCTGCAATGGTGCTATGCGATGCTTTAATAACGCTTGATCCGCTGAGTCGTTGTTTCTCTTTTAAATAAGCAATTAGGCGTTCATCTAGTTTATGAAAGGCAATACTTTCAATAGATTTGAGCAGTTCAATGAAGCGTTCATTAAAACTTCTCATTACATAGTTTTTCCAGCTAGGGAATTTACAAAGCCATTCATCTAGCTTGTTGTGTGGAATGGCTAGTAGCTCCACATCATCTTCTGCAATTGCTTTTACTTCACTTTTTCTGGCTTCTAAGCAACAGCTATACGCCATGGAACAACTCTCGTTGTCTGATAAATAGTACAGCAAAATTTCATTGCCATTGTCATCCAGTTTATACACTTTCACAGTTCCTTTTAGTACGATTGGCATCGTACGGATGTATTTACCATAATCCATAATCAGTTCGCCTTCTTTAAAGTTTTGCAGTGAACCGGATGCGGCCATTTCCTGAATTAATTCAGGCTCAAATACGGTTGATAGTGAATCCAAGTTGCTCATTTCCATTGTTGTTGTACCCAAAGTTAAGGAATGTAAATAGTTATGTTACATAAGTTACAGTGTAAGCTTTTTGATACCAATAGTTTTGTTGTATTAATATTATGCATATGATAACAAAAAAAGAAAGGTATGTGTTTGTAAGTATTAACTGGCTGTGGTTAGGCGTATTTGTTGGCGCTAACCTTTTAAAGTCGTCTTTTACAATATTTTGTCCGTTAGAGTTATTTAACCAAGGAAGGAGTAAAAGACACCCGTGAAAGTGGAAAATGCTGTTAATTTAATTACCTGATTTTTGTCATAAAACTTGTACACTTCAATTTTATTTAGTAAATTCATAAAAACAGATGAATAGGAACAATCTTGAAGTTTCCTTGCAAAATATTAAATGCGATGGTTGTGTTAGCAGCTAGCTTAAAAAATAATTATTCATTATTATAAATTCAAAACTATGAAAGTAAATATGGGTTCTACGGATAAAATTATCCGCGTTGTTTTAGCAATTGTATTTTCAGTATTGTATTTTACCGGAACGGTAGATGGCACTATTGGTATTGTTCTTTTAGTGTTAGGTGGTGTTTTTTTGGTGACAAGTCTGATAAGCTTTTGTCCATTGTACACCATTTTCGGATTAAATACCTGTAAGAAAGAAACGGTTTAAATCCTCACATTAACATTAGCTTACAAACATAAAAGGCGCATATTGTAATATGCGCCTTTCTTTTTTACTACAATCATTAAGCTAGTTCAGCATTTATGGCTTTCCATAATTGGTATCCACCCGATAAGTTTTTAATTTCATTGAAGCCATTTTGCAATAAAATTCTTTGTGCCAAATACCCTCTTAATCCTGCTTCACAATAAATAAATACTTTTTTATTGTTGGGTATTTCGTGTAATCTTTCTCTAAGCTCATCTACCGGAATATTAATAGCCCCAGAAATATGTTCATCAGTAAATTCATCTGTTCTTCTTACATCTATTAACACATCGTTATTAGATACGGAAGCCATTTCATTCCAATAAAATACCTGTAATCTTTTTAGTAAGATATTTTCTGCAACAAATCCGGCCATGTTTAACGGGTCTTTTGCGGAAGAAAATGGTGGGGCATATGCATGTTCTAATTCAACCAATTCATCGATTGTGCTGTGTCGTTTAATGATAGAAGATAAAACATCAATTCGCTTGTCTACTCCATCATACCCGGCAATTTGAGCACTGAAAAGCTGTCCGCTTTCCGGTGAAAATGCAATTTGAATACTCATTTGTTTAGCGCCCGGATAGTAGCTTGCATGATCACCGTTGTGTGTGGTAGAAACAATGTGTTTAATGTTTGCGGTAGTTAAGTGTTTAGAGGCTGTACCTGCTGTGGCTACCGTCATGTCGAATACTTTTACAATAGCGGTATTAATTGCGCCACGGTATAAATGGGTATTTCCTAAAACAATATTGTTGGCACAAATGCGTCCCTGTTTATTTGCCGGCCCTGCCAAATAAGTTATTAATGGTTGTTCTGTAATTGGGTTGGTGAATTCTATGGCATCACCCACTGCATAAATATCCGGGTGTGAGGTTTGTAAAAACTCATTCACCCAAATTCCTTTGGTATCTCCAATTTTCAATCCTGCTGACTCGGCTAGTTTAGTATCTGGTTTAACACCTATAGATAATATTACTACATCTGCATCTAATTGCTCTCCAGTTTTTAGGTTTACTTTTAAGGGATGATTAGTACCGCTCTCAAAACCTGTTACTGCTGTATTGAGTTTTAATTGAACGCCTTTTGAGCGAATGTGTTGTTGTACAATGGCAGCAATAGGGAAATCTACGGGAGCTAAAATTTGATTGCCCATTTCAATAATGGTAACATCTAAACCCAAGTGGAATAAGTTTTCCGCCATTTCCAATCCAATAAATCCAGCACCTATTACCACCGCTTTTTTTACAGATTTTTGTGTTACATAGGATTTAATATAATCGGTATCGGTTACATTGCGTAAGGTAAAAATACCTTCACTCGTTATGCCTGGAAGGGGAGGTCTTATCGGTTCTGCTCCGGGTGATAATACCAACTTGTCAAAATTTTCTTCATAAGTTTCTCCGGTTACCTGGTTGAAGGCTTTAATGGTTTTATTGGCAGCATTTACTTCAAGTACTTCAGTTTTCGTCCTAACATCAATATTAAATCGCTGATTAAAAGCTGCTGCTGTTTGAACAAATAAATTATTTCTGTCTTTAATTACGTTGCCAA
>CANHJH010000223.1 GCA_947460365.1 Sphingobacteriia bacterium
ACCATGGCTGCTGCAACAGGTTATAAATTATTGAAGGCATTTAAAACAACACCTGAATTATTAACCAATAAAACGAATTTGATGCTGTTAGGTATTGGTAATATTGTTGCATTTGTAGTGGCGCTGCTGGCTATAAAATTTTTCATTGGATTCTTACAAAAGCATGGGTTCCGCTATTTTGGTTGGTACAGAATAATTGTAGGTATAATTCTGCTCGTTTTAATATATACCGGCCATTTAAAATAAATTACCCATTATCAATTGTCAATTATCAATTATCAATTATCAATTACCCATTATCCCCCCTCCCTCCTCTATGAAAACCGCAAGTAAAAAAGTAATCAATGGCTGGGCCATGTACGATTGGGCCAACAGCGTTTACAACTTAGTAATTACCTCTACTATTTTCCCGGCTTATTTTGAGGCTATCACAGGTGATGGCAATCCTAATACACCACAAGATACTGTTAAGCTTTTTGGAAGAGAATTTGTAAATACCTCGTTGTATAATTATGCATTATCTGTTGCATTTATTATAGTAGCGCTTATTTCTCCAATGCTATCCGCTATTGCAGACTATAGAGGAAATAAAAAAAAGTTTTTATTCTTTTTCTGTACAATGGGAAGTATCGCGTGCTCATCGATGTATTTTTTCGATGAAAACAATCTTTTATATGGACTAATTTGCTTAGTATTTGCCTGTGTTGGTTTTTGGAGTAGTCTGGTTTTTTACAATTCCTTTTTGCCTGAAATTGCTGCAACGGAAGATCAGGATAGGGTAAGTGCCAAAGGCTTTTCGATGGGATATATTGGCAGTATGATTCTACAAGTAATTTGTTTTGTTTTTGTTTTATCGCCTAGTACATTTGGTATTACCGTAGGTAAGGCATCGCAATTATCCTTTTTATTAGTAGGGATTTGGTGGTGGGGATTTGGACAATTTGCCTTAAGAAGATTACCCAACAGTACACCAATAGGAGGAGATAAACACCATATTTTAACAAAGGGATATATTGAACTAAATAAAGTATGGCGTCAAATTAAACAGATGCCCATTTTGAAAAGATATTTACTGGCATTCTTTTTTTACAACATGGGCGTTCAAACTGTAATGTTGGTAGCTACATTGTATGGTAAAAGTGAATTAAACATTCCTACAGAAAAATTAATTATAGCAATTTTAATGATTCAGTTAATTGCAATACCGGGTGCGTATTGTATTGCATTCTTATCAAAGAAAATAGGCAATTTCAATGCGTTAATGGTAACAGTGGCTTTATGGGTAGCACTTTGTTATGTTGGTTATAATCTGCCACGCAATGGTGTAAATGAGTTTTATGGGTTGGCCATTATGGTTGGCTTTATCATGGGAGGAATCCAATCTCTCAGCAGAAGCACTTATGCCAAGCTAATGCCCGAAACCAAAGACACCACTTCTTTCTTTAGTTTTTATGATGTAACAGAAAAAATTTCTATTGTAATCGGAATGTTTAGTTTTGGTTACATCAGCGAATTTTCAGGTAGCCAAAGAAATTCCGTACTGGCATTAGCCCTGTTTTTTATTGTTGGTTTATTGGTACTTTACACTTCTGTAATTGCTCAAAAAAAGCAACGAAAAAATGAACTTATACAGCATTAATACCGGTTTTTTTAAATTAGATGGGGGCGCTATGTTTGGCGTAGTGCCCAAAAGTTTATGGAACAAGCTGAACCCTGCAGATGAAAACAACATGTGTAATTGGGCGCTAAGAAGCTTGTTGATACAAACCAATAACCGCCTCATATTAGTTGATACCGGTATGGGCAATAAACAAGGGGAGAAATTTTTCAGTCACTATTACTTAAATGGCACGGATTCATTATTGGCATCCATAGCCGCTCATGGATTTGGAGTGGAGGATATTACCGATGTGTTTCATACCCATTTGCATTTTGATCATTGCGGAGGTAGCATCAATAAAAATAATGAATCACTTACGCCGGCTTTTACTAATGCAGATTACTGGAGCAATGCTGTACATTGGGATTGGGCTGTTCATCCAAACGACAGAGAAAAAGCTTCTTTTCTAAAAGAAAATATTTTACCTATTCAGGAAACAGGTAGGTTGAACATGGTTAAAGTACCTGCTAATGAATTTGATGAAAAAGAGTTATTGAGTGCTACTGAATTTACTTCGGAGATAAGCGTGCGTTTTGTAAATGGTCACACCCGGGCAATGATGCTTCCACAAATTAAATATAAGGGCAAGACCATCGTTTATATGGCCGACTTACTCCCGTCTGTTGCACATATACCTATGCCATACATTATGGGATATGATATGTTTCCGCTTACTACATTAAAAGAAAAAAAATCATTTTTGCAAGAAGCAGTAGATAATAATTATGTATTGTTTTTTGAACATGATCCTATCAATGAATGCTGCACGGTACAGCAGACCGACAAAGGTATTCGGGTTAAAGAAACATTTAAACTAGCCGACCTTTAGTGTTAGTAAAAGCTTTACTATCTAAATGAAATCATTGAACTAAGCGGATACCGGAGGTTATGATAACCCATCATATCTACTTTTACACTACCCACAGTAATAGGGCTTTCGATTCTCAGTGGAATATGATTCGGGTCGTCTGATACCCAAACAGTCATTTTTTCTCCGCCAGAAAAAATAGTGCCCTGCACCAACAAAGGCATAAACTTAATAGCATTAAACTTTCCATACCTGGTTTTTACTTCTTCCTTACCCAGGTATTTAATATATAAA
Organism: Sphingobacteriia bacterium; assembly: GCA_947460365.1. Taxonomy (GTDB): domain Bacteria; phylum Bacteroidota; class Bacteroidia; order Chitinophagales; family Chitinophagaceae; genus Sediminibacterium. The sequence continues at coordinate 2,763 of CANHJH010000223.1, forward strand.
TTGAAAACTTCGTTGTCTAAAAACATACTGAAAGGGATCTTATCGCCTACTGCATATTTTTCATAATCAATATTTCGCGCGTAATAAATTGCACTTAATACATCCTGAACACAGGGCGGAATTTTCACCACCCCTTTATTAGAAATAGCGGTATTAACAGACTTATTAAAAGTTACATTCTCATTAATCTTATACCCGCCTTCCTCTACATTTCTTAAAAACTTTAGTGGTTGTAAGGTTGCGGTATCAATGAAAGATTCATATTTATCTCGTACTTTAAAGATCCAGTCGTAGCGAGAATTTGACGTGCCAGTCCCTGTTACATGGTATACCGGTTTTAATGCCATTTTTTCTACACCCACAGAAAAATTGGCTGTTCCAGCATTTACATATATTCCGATAACTGAATAAAAAATATTATAGTCGATACTTTCTCCCTCCTGAAATGCTTTGTTTTTAAGGCCGCAAAAATCATCTCCTTCAGAAAAGGAGGAAAACATAAACAAGCTGCACAATAAAAATAAGAGTGCTTTCATTTTATATTGTTTTATTTCTGAAAAATCTAAGACCCAGAATAAATATACTCCCTGCAATTGCCGGTAGTATTAAATTAATAATCCAAATTCCTGCGGCAGTTGCAATGATACCTATGTGATTACTACTCAATAGCCCGAATAGTAATAAACTAACTTTTCCTCTAAAACCTAATTCAGCCAATGCAATGGTTGGAACAATTGCTAACACTAAAAACATAACCCCCACCAATGCAAACGCATCTAACCAATATACATTCACCTGAAACAATCTCAACAGCAAATAATATTGAAACAAAAACACAAAATATCTACCAAAAGAAAGCGATAATAATCTGATTAATTCTTTCCAATGAAAATCTTCTAACTTCTCTACAAAAAATCGATGCCGGGCAATAAATGGAATTTTCTCAAAGAGTTCAATTAATCCCGATAATCGGAAATAAGCAAGGGTAAATAAAACCACTCCTACAGTAATAACATATATCAAACCATCTAACCAAAAAACAGATAATATATCTAACTGCTTATGTATATCTAAAATAAAAATTCGCATATAGAGCAGCGACAATGCGCCCATAACGAAGGTTACAATAATTTGCGCCATACTACCTACAAGAGACAATACTACTCCGCGCATTCTATTTCCATCTTCTAAGAAAGCTGCCCTGCCCGCTGATTCGCCAATTCTGTTAATGGTATTAAATCCCAAAGCCTGACCGGCTAATATTGCCCTAAATGCACTGATAAAAGATATTCGCTCTACCCCACTGATTTGCAGTTGCCATTTTCTTGCTTCAATACCCCAGTTCACCAACATTAGGCCTATAACAGTAATTAAAATC
>CANHJH010000224.1 GCA_947460365.1 Sphingobacteriia bacterium
AAGTCGATACTCAACTATCGGCTTATTCTTTTCAACAACTTAAGATGGTTAAAATTGCTTACGACAAATTGTATGCGCATCCATTACCAGAGGGACATCGTTTCCCCATGTTGAAATATGAATTGATTCCCGGACAGTTGTTATATGAGGGTGCTATCACGGAATCAAATTTATTTAAACCATTATTTTGCGAAGAAGAAATCGTATTAAGAACGCACGAAAAGCTTTATTACAACAAATTAATTCATCAATCTTTAACACCTGCTGAACAGAGAAAAATCGGGTTTCCGCAGTCCCCTGAATTAACAAGCAGAGAACTCATGATTACGCAGGGTACCATCGACTGTTGCATGTATGCATTAGAACAGGGTGTTTCATTGAATATTGCCGGAGGTACGCATCATGCTTTTGCAGACAGAGGAGAAGGGTTTTGTTTATTGAATGATATGGCCACTGCTGCCAATGAACTACTGTTTCAAAATATTTGTAAAAAAATATTGATAATTGATTTAGATGTTCATCAAGGCAATGGCACAGCCAAATTGATGCAGCAAGAAAAAAATGTATTTACATTTAGCATGCATGGTGAGCACAATTACCCATTTCATAAAGAAATATCTGATTTAGATATTGGCTTAAAAGATGGCACCGATGGCAGTACTTATTTATCTATATTAAAAGAAACACTTCCTCAATTAATAAAAACAGTTCAACCCGAATTTGCATTCTATTTATCCGGAGTGGATATTTTATCGACCGATAAATTTGGCAAACTAAATATATCGCTAGATGAATGTAAACAAAGAGATGCGTTCGTTTTTCAATTACTCAAAAAAAATCAAATTCCCGTTACGGTTGCCATGGGGGGAGGCTACTCACCCGATATTAAAACAATTGTAGACGCACATTGCAATACATTTAGGGTGGCATTAGATATTTATGCTTAGCCATCCATTCTAACAATAATGCATACGCAATTACAGCAGCTTACTTAATTCAACTTTTGCTTTAAAGTAATTACTTGCTCTTGCAGATTATTGACCATCCCAGCTAATTGATTTACATCCCAAATAGGAGCTGCATTTGCTTTTTGGAGTATGTACACCGCTTTCCAGATTTCTAATACATCTTCTGCATTTACATTGTACGGCTCATATTGAGGGTTGTCACTAATAAGGGTCAATTTATCATTAAACGTAGTATGTTTCATGACTCTTTTATAAGCCACTCCTTCATTTCGGGATAAAACCACATAGGTGTTGCTATTCTTGAGCTCATTTAATTCTTCTACTTTTTCACCAACAATTACACTTCCGCTTGGAGTAGGCAACATACTGTCTCCTATTATTTCAAATGCCCGATATTGCCCGGGGGCTAACATTGGCAGTGTAAATGTATTTAATTCATCAATAAACTCCGGATCAGCATACCCTGTAAGATATCCAGCAGCTGCTTTAATCGGAACAAAACGTACTTCTGCAACTTCCGATGCCATTTTCATTTGTCGACGCTTATCCAGATAAGAAGTGCTACCTCCTCCACCTAAATCACTTAAATCATTAAACAAAAAATCTTCTAGGCTAATTTTGAAAAGCGCACAAACCTGCTCCATAACTTCCAATTTAGGTTCTGCCCGCTCCTCTTCATAAGCGCCCACTAATGACCGCTTGATATTTAATTTATTAGCAAACTCCTCTTGGGTCCAGTTACGCAGCTTGCGTAGATAACGTAAATTTTTACCAGCGTTTGACATAGCTAATTTATTTAGATGCAAAATACTAATAAATTTAGTTTTTCCAAATTTTTTTCCACATTTTTCATTTTTTTTCGAATAAATACTAAATATTTTACTTTTAGGACACTACCATTCACCATTTTCTGTTCAGCTTTTAATCTGAAAGATGTATTTTTCGGTCTAAACCCTCTGTATCAATTCAGTTCATTAAATAATTTATAAATGAAAAAATGGTTACTCATTTTGTTGCTGGCTGTTTCAATTAAAAGTAGTGCTCAAAGCAAATATGCATTTCCTGAGTCCTTGAAAATAACCCCGGAAAAAAGCAATTTCGAGAAAACTTCTACTTATGCAGATGTTACTCAATTTCTTGCCAGCATCAGTACATTAAGCAATCAGATTTATATAACCAGCGTTGGAAAAAGTACATTGGGTAAAGACATGCCCCTTGCGATTTTAGCTAATCCTGCAATCACTTCACCGGAAGAAGCCAAACGCTCCGGTAAGCCTGTTATTTATATACAGGCAAATATTCATGGTGGTGAAGTAGAAGGTAAAGAAGTAGCATTAATGTTGATGCGAGATATTTTACTGGGCGATAAAAATTATTTACTGGATCATCAAATAATTATATTCATGCCTATATATAATATTGATGGCAATGATAAAATGGCAAAGGGACTCCGACCTTCTCAAGAAAATAGTCCGTTGGAAACAGGTGAACGAGAAAATGGACAAGGTCTTGACCTCAACCGAGATGGAGTAAAAATGGAAGCACCTGAAACAAAGGCGCTCATTGAAAATGTGTTTACCAAATGGGATCCGCAAATGACCGTTGATTTACATACTACCAATGGCACCTGGCATGGATATGCGCTTACTTGGGCACCGGGTTATTTATATGCAGGGCAGCCTGAAACTTATGCATACACAAACAACACGATACTGCCATATATTACGCAACAACTGAAAGAAAAAAACGATTTAAACATAGGGCCCTTTGGCGATTTTTATACTAAAGAAAAATGGCCGTTGACTAATTTTTATACGTATAATCATCACCCAAGGTACATTATCAATCAAATGGGGTTAAGAAACAGGCAATCTATATTGAGCGAATCATTTGCACATGAACGTTTTTATCAACGCATCAATAGCACTTATCAATTTGTATTCGCGATATTAGCTTATTGCAATAAAAATGCAACGACCATTCAACAAGTGAATATGCAGGCAGAAAAAGCTGCTATTGACTTAGTGCTCCAACAAGCGGGGAAAGTAAAAAAAGGCGTACGATATAAAATGGTGCCCACCAACGCTCCATTAAAAAATTTTAGAACTTATGAGTATACTAAATTTATACAATCAGATGGTAAAGAGCAGTTGGTAAAAACAGGCAAAATCGTTTACCACGACAGCATCAGCTATTATGGTGCATTTAAAGACACCGTTCAATCAACCCTACCACGAGGGTACATTATACCTGCTGCATTTAAAAACATTGCAGATCAATTAATTAAACATGGAGCACAGGTAACTCAGCTAGACCAAAATACAGTATTTAATGGGGAAAGCTTTTGGGTACAGCAATTTACCAAATCATCCAGGAAATTTGAAGGTCATTTTATGGCTTCTGCAGAAGGAAACTATCAGCCAATAACGTACACCGCTCAAAAAGGGGATTATCTGATAGATTTAGCGCAGCCTTTAGCGAATTTGATATTTTATTTATTGGAACCTCAATCGGATGATGGTTTATTATGCTGGAACTTTTTTGACACTTTTTTTGAAAAAGAAAAAGTAAATGAACAATCAGTGCAATACCCCATCATCAAATATTTTAATATAAAAACAAAGCGTAAAAAATAAATAATGGTTATTCTAAATTGTATCTTGCAGTATGGCAAAAGTTGTATCTAAAAAGAAAGTAGAACCTATTATACTAATTACCAATGATGATGGTATAACAGCTCCAGGAATATTAGCGTTAGTAGAAGCTGTAAAAGGGTTAGGAAAGATTGTGGTAGTTGCGCCTAATAAGCCTCAAAGTGGAATGGGACATGCTATAACCATTGGCGAACCATTACGCATGCACAAATCTAACGATATTGAAGGTGTAGAAGCCTGGAGCTGCAGCGGCACGCCGGTTGATTGTGTAAAATTAGCAGTTGACAAAATTTTACATCGTAAACCCGATATTTGTTTGAGTGGAATTAATCATGGTGCCAATAACTCCATTAATGTAATTTATTCCGGCACTATGTCTGCTGCACTGGAAGCTTCCATAGAAAGTATTCCCAGCATTGGATTTAGTTTATTAGACTTTAGCATAGAAGCTGACTTTACCGCTTCAAAAAAATATGTACGCATTATTGTGGAGCAAATGCTGAACACAAAAAAATT
>CANHJH010000225.1 GCA_947460365.1 Sphingobacteriia bacterium
ATAAGAAAATGGATTCAACCCATACCAGAATTTTTGGTTGTTTATAAAAGTCATTCATATAGGAGATAGATTCCTTTGTTTTAAAATTTGGGGTAAAGTTAATTAAAGAAATACATAAGATGCAGCTATAATATGATGATTGAGTAGGTGACTACAAGGAAATTAAAGAGATAATCTTTATGCAAGTTTACAGGAGGTCTATTTGTCATTCAACCCAATACCCAATCCAAACATTGCTGCGACCAGAGCCAGGTGAATAATCAGAACAGCCTTTTGCCAAGTTGGTCTGTCATTCCATTTTTGTTCCGTATCAAAAGGGTCAAAAGCCAAACCAATCCCAAATGAGGAAGCAGCCTGAATGTAATCTTTTGAAAAAAATGCTTGAAACAGTCCTAAAAGTAAAAATCCAACATAAAGAAATTTGTTAAATGGTGTTTTCATTAAGATGTCGTTTAATTTATTTCAAAATTAAATCATAGCCATTACTCAAAATTGTACTTTTAAGACACTACTTAATTTCCCAAATAATCTTATCGCCATCCACTTTACTCGTTGACTTAAAAAAGTCTTTGGGATTATGATGGGTGATTTTCCGAAACTCCTTAATCAAATAAGACTGGTCATAATAACCTTCTTCATAAGTTATTTCCGTTAAATTCTTTAATTGTGTATTGTTCAACTTGTTGGTTAATGAGCTTCTGAATCTACAAATTCTGCGATATTCCACAGGACTACAACCCATATGTTTTAGAAAATTCCTTTGAAAGGTTTTAAGATTAAGTCCAACCGTATCTGCAATAGTTGAAATAGGAATTTGATCGGCACCATTTTCTAATAATGTTAAAGATTTTTCAATAATAGATAACGCTGGATCGTCATTTAATTGAGAAAGTAAAAACGACTCTATTTTACCTATATCATCATTACTTGAAAATAAACTTTCTCCAAATTGGTACCATACATTATTGGTTAATTCTTGAGAAAATTTAGGTGCCAATGAAAGGTAATTGTCCTTGAAAAATCGATTCAATCCTACTGGTTTGAATACAATAGAAATTTCCCTTAAATACCCTTTATATTCTAACGATACGGGTGTTGTGTACTTTCCAAGTATTTCAATATGTACACCCACATCGGTGTTTTCATAAATTTGAAGAGACCAATTTTGTCTATGAACAGATGCTCCCTTGAAAAAAGATAGCCCTGTATTGAAATGTGGGAATGCTATATACCTGAAGGTTGAGTTAAGCTTACCTTCGTAAATATAGAAGCATTCAATGTACTTTTTCAGAATGGGAGAATTGGGCTCAATAGTTTTTATCACTAAAAAAGATATTTGTTCTAAAGTAATTTAAGATGCTAAACTAATGGTCGTAACTAATTACTCTTGAAATTTTCCAGTTACCATTATCATTCTTCCAAATCATTAAGAATTTGAAAGTGCCTATTTCGAGTTTACCATTTTCAATATGTTTGAATTGGTGCTTACCAATTTCTATTGCTCCATAACCTTCTATGGGATGTACTTCTAAACTCTCTTTTAGTAGATTCCTTTTAAGATCATAATCTCTATTGAAAATAGATTGAAAGTTTGAAAATACTTTTTCATAACCAATAAGTCCACCATTGTCTTGATACCACTCCAAGTCCGTGGTAAAATAGGTTTTCATTAAATCCAGATTCTTTGAGTTATATGCTGCAAATAATGAACTATCAAGATTAGCTATTTTAGTAAAAAGTGCTATTTCAGTAATGGCTATTTTTTTTTCAGTTTGATTTTGCGCTAATGTATTTGAGTAAATAGAAATACTTAATAATAGAATGATTAAAATTTTCATACCCAAATATACAACTACGCTAACTAACTGATATACAAAAAAACAGTGCCGCATAAAGCAGGGCTTGGTCAGTGTGGCTCCCACTCATACTTTAAGTTGCAGCCCTATTACACTTTTATTACTTTTTAAAAAACGATACTACCAATATATTGCTATGACAGCGTATGTGATAATTTGAAAACTTAATATTTGATATTAAAAATGTAAATTTAAGATTCAATAAAAAATATACTCCAATGAAACAAATACCATTTAATCATATCAACTGGGCGGCTATTGAAAAAGTAGCATACAAAGGAGAGAAAGGTTTTTGCATTTGGCAAACTATTCAATATCCTGGACTTCGCATACGATTGGTTGAATATTCAAGTGATTACTTAGCAGACCATTGGTGTCAAAAAGGGCATATTGTTCATTGTTACTACTAATTTAAGCTATTAACCAGTTTCTTTAATAATTTCTTACCCGATTTAAGCGCTTCAATAGATTCATCCAAACGCTTTTGATTTATACGGGAAGATAATTCGTGTTGGGTGCTTTTTAATGAATTATACTCCTCTAAAGAAATGATTACTAAACCGGTGTCTTTTCCACAATTGATGATCAAAGTTTCAAAACTCTGAGTAACCTTGTCTAGGTAACTTTTAATCTCCTTCCTAAATTCGGATAGCCTTGTAGTTAACATTTATGTACTTTATATTGTATAAATATATATACATTAAATAAGAATTCTAAATAAAACGGGTCATACCAATTGCAGCACAATTTTTTGATGCTTGCAAATAGCTGATGTTATATTGTCCAGCCCTGCTGTTACAAATAAAATCGGACAATTATTACAATAAATTTAAATAAACATTTTTTCATAATTTTTTAATTGTTATTTCTCCTATTTCATTTATAAAATGATTATTATTGAATTCATTCTTATTTAAATAAAATGAACATTTTTTCAAAAATTTTCTATAAAAAACAATCAACAATTCTTGTTATATTTTTATTGATGAGCAAGATTTCTTTTTCTCAAATTACAGCCCCCTATGCAGTTAATATTGCTGGCAATCAGGTTACAAGAGGCAATTATGCTATTGAGTGGAGTGTTGGTGAATCTGCTGCCATTAATATCATGAACAACAGTAATCAATATATTTTTACCAATGGACTATTACAGTACAATGTAGAAAATCAGACGGAAACTAATTTGGTTGCTTCTTTTTTAAACAATGAAATAAGAATATATCCCAATCCAGTAAAAAACGAATTGTATATCAATATTCTTCATGCCAATAAGGGCAATGATCAGATAGCGTTATTGGATGAAAAGGGAACTAAATTAAAAGAGAAGACAGTTGTATACAATGGCTTGGGCGCTTTAGAAATATGGAACCTAGCAGGTCTCAAATATGGACTGTATTTTGTAAGTATTCGCCATACGCATCCGGTAACAGGTAAACTTATTAAAAAGGGCGCTTATAAAATTTTAAAAATTAATTAAGGATGAATAGTGAATAGAGTTTAGCCTAAACCGCTAAACCTGAATTTAAAATAATCAACAATAATAACGATCAAATAAACCCGAATTAAAAAAACGGATAATAATTAAAATCCCCTGATCCATGCAATCAATATCGCTATTAAAAGCCAAAGTGCATTTAATTTTCATTTTACTATTCCTTAGCTTTTCCGCTTTTGCTCAGGCCCCAAATTTATTGAACTACCAAGGAGTAGCAAGAAATACAGTGGGTAATCCATTGCCTAATCAGACGATGAAACTTCGTTTGTCGATTCATGATTTATTGCCATCAGGAGTGGTGGTATATTCAGAAACCAGACAAATTACTACTAACCTAGGTGGACTGTTTTCTGTACAAATAGGAAGTGCAGGTGCTAGCAGTAGTTCTGGTACATTGGGTGGAGTAAACTGGATAGAAGGAAATAAATTTTTGCATGTAGAATTGGATCCAGCCTCTAATAATAATTATATAGATATTGGTACTGTACAGTTGGTGAGTGTACCGTATTCCTTTTATGCAGCTAAAACAGATACATCGGTTTTGAATCTAACATCGAGATTTTCAACGAAGTTAAATGCAACGGACACGGCCTCTTTATCAAATCGAATCAATGCAATATCTAATTTATCGGATACCAGTTTATTGAATCTTTCAAACAGATTTTCAACGAAGTTAAATTCAACGGACACGACCTCTTTATCAAATCGAATCAATGCAATATCTAATTTATCGGATACCAGTTTATTGAATCTTTCAAACAGATTTTCAACGAAGTTAAATG
>CANHJH010000226.1 GCA_947460365.1 Sphingobacteriia bacterium
GGTAAATACAAATAAACATATTTCTCCGGTCTTTACCGCTCCTAAACTATGGTAAATATGCATGCAGGTTAACGGGTATTTTTTGAATATAGCTTCCCTTATTTCATGCATTTTTTCTACCGCCATTTCTACATGACTGGTATATTCAATAGCCACTACCGTTTTGTTATCTATTTGGTCTGCGCGTACTTGACCTAAAAAGATATTATGCGCACCTATTTCTTTTTTAGTGGCATGTTTAGCAATGCTATCTGCAATAAAAGCAGCTGATATAGCTCCTTCTACAAATATGTTTTTGGGTTGTTTGGCTTCCATTTTTTTATTGTATTATTTTCTTTTTTATTAATTCATTTACACCGCCTATTAAAGAATATACAGGTTGCGTGGACTGGAGAAACATGGCTACTGCCTTTTTGCTTCTAGTGCCAGATTGACAAATAAAAACGATCGGCTTATTCGTCAACTTCTCCATGTTTTCTTTTATTGTGGAGAGTGGATAGATTAAAGGATTCAAGTCTGCAATGCTTGGCAATTCATTGATTTCTCTCACATCAACTAATAAGTAATCAGCTTTATTTAATATCCAAGTCTCTACATCAATTTCTGAAATTTCGGAATCAGCTAAAACAGCTGCTTCACATAAGTGCGGATAATTAATTTGCAAATATGCTTCGAGGGTTTTAGGTAAGTTATTTACTGCTTGTTGATTTGGAGATAGTTGTATGTTGTACATACTTTGATTGAGAGCATTGTATATTAATATCTGATTAATTAACGGCTTACCAATACCGGTGATTAATTTTATTACTTCAGCAGCTTGCATTACACCAATTATACCGGGCAATACGCCTAACACGCCGGCTTCGGAACAAGATTGCACTTCATGATTTTTTGGAGGATCTGGAAACAAATCACGATAGTTGATTGTTACTCCATCTTTCGCCACATTGAATACTGCAATCTGACCTTCATATTTAGAAACTGCACCAAAAACCAATGGTTTATTTAATAATACACAAGCGTCGTTTATTAGATATCTGGTTGCAAAGTTATCGGTAGCATCTACAATTATATCATATTGAGGAAAGTATTCAATTGATAAAGATTGATTCCATCTTTCTTTAAATGCTTTGATATGGATCTGATTATTTAAGGCAATCATTTTAGCAACGGCCACCTCTACTTTGTATTTGCCAATATCTTCCTGACCATATAATACCTGCCGATTTAAATTAGATAATGAAATAGTATCATCATCACAAATACCGATATTGCCAACACCGGCTGCTACTAAATACTGCAGGATAGGGCAACCCAATCCACCGGCACCTATTATCAATACTTTGGCTTCAGAAAGCTTTGCTTGAGCCTCTAAGCCAAACCCTTCCAGGATTAATTGTCGTTGATATCGTTCCGTATTAAAATTCATGATAATTATCCTCCTGAAAATGGCGGCATAAAAGCAATTTTACTGTTATCTAAAATGATCTCCTCATCCTGCACGATTTTATTGTTTAAAGCAATCGTAAATTTTGAATGAATCAACGCTGGAAATTGCTGAAACATCGCCTTTTTAATTTGACTAACAGAACCCGGGTTCTCCATTTCAATAGATGTACAAGCCGTAATATCGGTTAATTGGCCAAAAAAAATAATTTCTATACTCATGGATTTATTCGGGCTGTTTTACATTGTTAAATATTATTCCCTATAATAATGTCATCCCTTCGGGATTTTTTGAATGTTGAATTTAATTACATTCCTATAATAATGTCATCCCTTCGGGATTTTTTGAATGTTGAATTTAATTAAGTCAATATTAATTTAACAGATGCCATCAACAAAACTACCGCTAAAGTATATTTTAAAATTTGTTGATTAAACTTAAGCGCGCCCAGCCATGCGCCTATTAATCCGCCAGAAAAAGCAATTGCCACAAAACTCAACATAGACGGATCCATTTGTATGCCATGTGATAACTGACCAGCCAATCCGGCAATTGAATTTACAAAAATAAATAATGCACTGATGGCTGCTGTCTGTTTCTGATTGGTCCAATTAAATAATAATAAAATGGGGGAAAGCAATATGCCCCCTCCTATACCAATTAAACCCGACAAAAAGCCAATTATAGTTCCGAAGAGTAATGAGATGAATAGTTTGTTAGGCTTTAAATGATTGTCATCGGTATTGGGTAAAACAAAAAACCGTATAACAGGAAATAATAACAAAACGCCTAATATTTTTTTATACAACTGCACATCTAAAGAAATGGTTCCTCCTAAAAAAGAAAAAGGAATAGATGCCAAAGCAAAAGGCAAAAACACTTTCCATTTAAAATGGCCTCCTTTGTAATACAGTAAAAATGAGGTTAAAGAAACAAATAAATTTAGCATCAACGCGGTAGGCTTCATTACATCCGGTGTAAAATTATATACAGCCATTAATGCCAGGTATCCGCTAGCACCACCATGTCCTACTGACGCATACAATAGGGCTACAACAAATAATATACAAAAAAAAGTGGCCATTGTATTAATTAAAATGTGGGAGTAAATGAATGGTAATGATATCGCCAGCAAACACTTGACTACATTGCTCAGGAAATATTGCTAAACAATTTGCCTTTGTATAGGAAGATAATTTAAAAGACTCTTGACCCGTTTGTACGGTAACATCCACGCCATTATAAACTGCTTTCAAGAATTGAGTTAGCCCAATCGTTTTTTTAAAATCATGATTTATGGGCGCTGCTACTTGTTTTAATGAGCAGTTAACATGCATCAATAACCCAATAGCAGGAAGCACATATTCATAAAAGCAAGTGAGCACAGAGGCAGGATTACCGGGCAGCCCAAAAACCAATTGCGCTTCTTTTGTACCAAACAACAAAGGCTTACCTGGCTTTTGTTTTATTTTATGAAAAATAGGATGAACGTTACATTCCTCAAAAGATGCCAACGTAAAATCATAGTCGCCCACACTTACACCACCCGTGATTAGAACCATATCACAATCCACCAACAATTCATTTAAACGATTAGTCAATTGTTCAAGATCATCAGGTGCATAAAGTACTTTAATTTGATTGAGCTGCAATTGATGTAAAGCAGCAATTAATGTATAACTATTTGATTCATACACCTGACCATATGTTAAAGGGGAGCCAGGCTTTTGTAGTTCATTGCCTGTAACTAAAATGCCCACTTTGGGCTTTGGATAAACAATTACTTTACTAACGCCAATTCCTGCCAAAAAACCAATGGCAGCAGGAGTTAACAGCGTTCCCTTAATTAAAGCAACTGATTCCTTCTGGATCTCTGCGCCAATGGATCTGACATTATCTCCCAGCTTTAATTTTTCGTCCAGCACAACTAATTGACCAGATGCTACTTGTGCTTTTTCTTGCATGAGTACTGTATCTGCACCGGAAGGTACAGCAGCACCGGTAAAAATTCTTACAGCGGCGCCTTTTTCTATTGTCAATAAGTGATGATTACCTGCAGCTACTTCGCCAACAATAGAATAAGTAGTTACCCCTTCTTCAAAAGCAAATGCATATCCATCCATGCTTGATTGAGGAAATGCCGGGATGGACAGGTCAGCAAAAATATCTTCAGCAATTATTAATCCAACTGCATCCTTCAAATCTATTTGTACAGGAGTGAGAGGCAATACTTGTTGATTAATTAAGTGCAGCGCCTCCTCCACCGTGATCATGGTTTCCATCATGTTATGTGTACTTAAATCATCCACCAATACTTATCATTGTTCTGTTTTGTAATGCGTCAATTTCAATCTTATCCATATCGGTGGTAAACTGACCACCTAATGCTTGTTTTTTTTCGCTAATATTTTGGTGTATGAGTGAAACAATATTTTCGCCATTTCTATATGCTGTTAACACATCCGTTTCTGATTTTGAGAAAAGGCAATTTTTCATTTTGCCATCTGCTGTTAATCTCATCCTGTTACAATCTCCACAGAAAGGGGCACTCATGGTGCTGATTACGGCAAAAGTGCCCTTATGACCGATGACGCTGAATTTTTTAGCGGTATCATGAGCTGATCGGTTTAATGCTTCTAACTCAAACTCCGCACTTACCTTATCTAATATTTGTTGGAGTGTA
>CANHJH010000227.1 GCA_947460365.1 Sphingobacteriia bacterium
GGCGAAACTTATCTTAAAAATCAATTTTTTGGAGATGTTAGAAATTTTGATGAGAAAATATTAAAGAATTTTCATGCTGTAATTTATTTGGCAGCCATTTCAAACGACCCTATGGGCAATATATATGAATTGCCTACACATGAAATTAACCATTATTGCGCAGTAAAAATAGCAAATTTCGCTAAAAATAATGGAGTAAAAACATTTGTTTTTGCTAGTAGTTGTAGTGTATACGGTTCTGCAGATACGGAACCAAGAACGGAGTTGTCCTCTTTGAATCCTCTTACTGCATATGCGAAATCAAAGGTTAATGCCGAAATAGATTTAGAAAAAATAGCCTCGGATGATTTTAAAATAACTTGTTTAAGATATGCTACTGCATGTGGTTATAGTGATAGATTGCGTTTGGATTTAGTTTTAAATGACTTTGTTGCAGCTGCTATTGTAGATAAAAAAATCACGATTTTGAGTGATGGAACACCATGGCGCCCACTTATACATGTCAAAGATATGAGCAGAGCTATGGATTGGGCTATCCACAGGACGGAAGGTGTTGATTTTATTGTTGTAAATGCTGGATGTAATCAATGGAATTTTCAAGTTAAAGATTTGGCTTTAGCTGTGCAAAGACATTTTGATGATGTTGATGTAGAAATTAATCCAAATGGGCAACCAGACAAACGTTCCTACAAAGTAAATTTTGATTTATTTAAAAAATTAGCACCCAATCACCAACCATTAGTGACAATAGATGAGGCGATTAAGGGATTAAAAGATGGATTACAGTCAATTGGTTTTGATGATAAGAATTTTAGACAGTCAAATTTTATTCGTCTTAAAACAATACAAAAGCTTACAAGTTTAAATTTAATTAGTAACACTCTAGAAAGAATTAAATGACGATTATTGAACAGTTAAAAAAAGAGTTAAAGGAAAATCCTGCTTACCGGGATAATTTAATATCAAGTATTGTGAAATTTGAAATTGATTCTGGTTATCCAAATAGCAATGTTAGGGACAAAATATCAGGCCCATTATCTGATTTATTATTTATGGGTGAAAATTTTACTAAAAAACTAGAAAACGGAATACTAATAAATTTCACATATAATTCAAAAATAGCACGCGAGTTTTTGTTAAGTAACCCTTCTATTCCAGACCATGTATGGGAGCCTCAAACCACAAAGTTATTATTACATTTTTCCAAAAATGCAAAAAATGTTGTGATTGCGGGAGCTTATTTTGGTGATCAAGCTATTTTGATTGCCAACAACATTAAATCAGAAGGAGGATTATGTCATGCATTTGAACCAAATAAAAATAACTCAGACCTGATCAAACATAATGCGGAACTTAATCAATTACAAAATATATTGGTAAATAATTTTGCACTTTGGAATAAGTCAGGAGAAAAATTAGTTTTTGAAGGTGAAGATGCTTTAGCTTCTACTAAATTGGCAGATTCTAATTATAATAATGCATTGATAACTCTTTCAATAGATGATTATATTGAAGATGAAAATATTTCTTCTCTAGACTTATTAATGATTGACGTAGAAGGTAGTGAGTTTAAAGTTATAGAGGGCGCACAGCAATCTATAAAAAAGCATAAGCCTGTAATTGTATTTGAAACGCATAGCTTATATGATGATTGGAGTAAAGGTTTAGAAAACTCACCATCAGTAACCTTTTTTAAAGCACTTGGATATGAGATTTTTGCTGTTAGAGAGTTTCACCAAAATATTGACACCAAACAAATGCCAATTGAATTACTTTCGCCAGAAAATACTTTTTGTGAAACTCCGCCACATCACGGCTTTAATATGTTGGCTGTTCCGAAAAAAGAATTGGTCGATAACAATCTATTCAGAATTGTAAAAAATTTAAGCCCAAAGTTAATTTTAACTAAAAATAGTGAATTGTTTTTTCCTTCGAAATTTTAAATAAGTATGATTTTTAATCCCACCCCCTTAAAAGGCGCATTTGTAATTGATGTTGAACCGTTCCAAGATCAACGTGGTTTTTTTACAAGAACTTTCTGTGAAAAAGAATTTACGGAAAATGGTTTGGTAACAAAATTTGTTCAGGCAAATCACTCAGGTACTAAAGGGAAAGGGGTAATAAGAGGGATGCACTTTCAATACGCACCTTTTTGCGAGGTGAAATTGGTGAAATGTATAGTGGGTTCAGTATTTGATGTAATAGTGGATGTTAGAGAAGATTCACCGACTTTTTTGCAATGGTTTGGTGCAGAACTCTCACAGGACAATAAAAGGATGATGTATGTTCCTGCGGGTTTTGCCCACGGTTTTCAATCTTTATCAGATTATTCGGAGATTACCTATATGGTCTCAAATTTTTATAATAAAGACAGTGAAGGTGGTATTTTGTATAATGATAAAGATGTAAATATAAATTGGCCTTTGCCAGTTACATTAGTTTCTGACAAAGATTTAATGATTGCACCGGTAAATTCTGGATTTAAAGCTGTAAAATTATGAGTTTATGGAAAAGGTTGTAGTTACTGGAGCAAACGGTTTTATTGGTTCATATGTTAGTAAAAAACTTCTACAGAAAGGATTAAATGTTATCGCCATATCTAAAAGTTTTCATCTTAATACAAAACAATTATTATCAGGCGCTCAATTTATTGAATTAAATATTCTCGATAAGGAACAACTTTGTTCTCATAATATTGAAGCAGATGCTATTATTCATACTGCCACACCTAATGATATAATTTCAAAAGATGTATTGCAAGGAATTGAACTGTCAGTTGTTGGTACTAAGAATATTTTAGATTTTGCAACTAAAAATAAGATACCTAGATGTATCGTGTTTTCCACATTACAGGTATATGGTACCGAACTTGTCGGTGAAATTGATGAAAACTCTAAACTTGAGTATCAGAACGATTATGGGTTAAATCATTTATTTGCTGAAAATTATGCTGAGATGTATACACGACAAGGTAAACTAAATTGTGTGTCGGTAAGACCAAGTAATGTTTATGGAAGAATTTTAACCGAGGCATTTAATCGTTGGACATTAGTGCCTGGTTGTTTTTGTAAAGAATCTATTGAAACCGGTAAAATCACTATTAAGTCATCAGGGAAACAAATGCGCAATTTTGTTAATCTGGAAAATTTGAGCGAAGCGGTTTATTGTATATTAAATAATTTTCCGAAATCATATCAGGTATACAATATTGCGTCATCAGTTGGATACACTATGTTGGATGTTGCAAAGATTACTCAAGGTGTGTTTTTTGATCATTTTAAAAGGTCAATAGATATTATTGTAGAAGGAACTGAACCATTAATAACAAATGAATTTCATATATCCATAGATAAACTTAATAATATTGGTTTTGTAGAGGACAATAAATTCGATTTGAAATCAGAAATAAAGGAAATAATTGAGTACTTATTAAATAATAACAAAATAAAATGGATCCAATATCAGAATTTAAAAAAGAACGTTTAGACGCAATAAAAGCAATGTCTAAAGATGAGGAATTAAAAAAGAAATCGGTTGAATGGATGTTGCATGCAGATAAGTATAAATACACTTATAATTTCACATGGATGGGACGTCCGATAATTGAATATCCTCAAGATATGATAATTATGCAGGAATTAATCTGGAATGTTAAGCCTGACTTAATTATTGAGACAGGCATTGCACATGGTGGTTCAATAATATTTTCATCGTCGATGATGGAGTTGTTAGGAAATGGCGGTAAAGTCATAGCTGTTGATATCGATATTAGAAAGCACAATCGTGAGGAGATTGAAAAACATCCGATGTATAAAAACATTACTATGCTTGAAGGTTCATCAGTAGATGAAAACATTGTAAAGCAAATTGCAGATTATGCGAAAAAGTTTAAAAAAGTAATGGTTGTTTTAGATTCTAATCATTCACACGAACATGTTTACAGGGAGTTAGAATTATATACCCCATTAGTGAGTCTAGATTCATATATTTTATTGCCTGATACTTTTGTTGAGTTTTTTCCTAAAGGTTACGTTACTGATCGTCCGTGGGATGTTGGTAATAATCCATATACAGCTATGGAGGCATTTTTGAAAACTACTGATGATTTTGAAAAAGATGATTCTA
>CANHJH010000228.1 GCA_947460365.1 Sphingobacteriia bacterium
AATTTTTTTATTGGCGACCAATACTTTCGTAATGGTAGCCCATGTCTGTAATAAATTTTACTTCAAAAAGATTTCTACCATCAAATATCGCTTTTGATTTTAGCGAACTGCTTATTTGATCAAAATCTGGCGTTCTAAATTCACTCCACTCCGTTGCAATGATTAACGCATCAGCACCTTCTAAAGCTTCATACTGGCTTTCAGTATATTTAATTTTATCGCCAATTGTTTTTTGAACATTGGGCATCGCTTCCGGATCAAATGCAGCCACTGTTGCACCTGCAGCAGTTAATGCATCAATTAAATACAATGCCGGAGCTTCTCTGATATCATCGGTATTGGGCTTAAATGCCAATCCCCATAAAGCAAAATGTTTGCCTTTTAAATCATCCTTAAAATATTGCTTGATCTTTGGAATTAAGTGTAATTTTTGTGCTTCATTCACTTCTTCTACAGACTTTAAAATTTTAAAATCGTAGCTTACTTCTTCTGCCGACATAATTAATGCCTGCACATCTTTAGGGAAACAGCTTCCGCCATAACCAATACCTGGAAATAAAAATCGTTTACCAATTCTATCATCACTGCCCACGCCTCTTCTCACCATATCCACATCGGCACCTAATCTTTCACATAATTGAGCAATTTCATTCATGAAAGAAATTTTAGTTGCTAAAAATGAATTAGCTGCATACTTGGTCAATTCAGCAGATTTTTCATCCATAAAAATCACAGGATTTCCCTGACGTACAAATGGTGCATATAAATCGGACATTACTTTTTTAGCGCGCTCAGAGCGGGTACCCACCACTACTCTATCGGGTTTCATGAAATCATCTACCGCAACACCTTCTCTTAAAAATTCAGGATTACTCACTACATCAAATTCACCTGTATAATTTTTTGCAATGGCAGCATGCACTTTTTCTGCAGTGCCAACCGGCACTGTACTTTTATCTACAATTACTTTATATCCGGTAAGTAACTTTCCTAAGTCATCAGCCACCCCTAAAATATATTTTAAATCAGCAGCTCCGCCCTCTCCCGGAGGTGTAGGCAATGCAAGAAAAATAATTTCAGCATCTTTAATCCCATTAGCAAGATTAGTAGTGAAATGTAGTCTTCCTTCTTTGAGATTCCTCAAAAATATTTTTTCGAGGCCGGGCTCATAAATAGTGATCTCCCCTTTAGAAAGCTTATCCACTTTTGATTGATCGATATCGATACAAATCACTTTATTACCCGTTTCAGAAAAACAAGTTCCGGTTACTAAACCAACATACCCGGTTCCTACTACAGCTATTTTCATTTATATATGTTTTTGTTTTTAATGGTTGAAATTTGTCTTTATGACTGAAGCACTTTGCTGCAACATTCACGTAGACTTATGTCAACATTTATTGATTTATAAAATTTAACACCTGAGAAGAAATAAAATTCAACTGCTCTTCATCCATTTCGGTGTGAATGGGCAATGATATTACGGCTGATGTTAGTTGATCAGTAACATCTAATTGTATATCAGGCAATCCAAATGAAGCAAACATATCTTGCTGGTGACCCGGTACCGGATAATAAATCATGGAGGGTATTTTTTGTGTGGCTAAATATTCACTTAGCTTGTCTCTGTCTACACCATTTAACTGCAAAGTATATTGATGATACACATGCGTACTGTAAGCAGCCACATACGGAGTTGTAATAGCAGAATGATTGGCAAATGCTTGATTGTAATGTGCTGCAACTGCCTGACGGGCTTTATTATACGCATCCAAATGCTGCAATTTGATATTTAAAACAGCAGCCTGTATGGAATCTAACCTAGAGTTACAACCTACTACTTCATGGTAATATCTTTTTTGTTGCCCATGATTGGCAATCATTTTCATTTTATGCGCTAATTCATCATCATTGGTGAAGATGGCTCCACCATCACCAAATGCACCTAAATTTTTTGAGGGATAAAATGAAGTAGCCCCGATGGTACCAATTGTACCTGTTTTCTTTGTAGTACCGTCTGAAAAAGTGTAATCGCAGCCTATTGCCTGGGCATTATCTTCAATAACATACAGATTATGTTCTTTTGCAATCTGCATAATTTCTTCCATAGGAGCCGCATGGCCATATAAATGAACCGGTACAATGGCCTTAGTTTTTGGGGTAATCGCTTTTTTTACAGCATCCGGATCTATGCAAAATGTTTTAGGATCCACTTCTACAAATACGGGGGTAAGCTTTAATAAAGCTACCACTTCTGTAGTGGCGATATAAGTAAACGAAGGGGTTATCACCTCGTCGCCGGGCTGTAAATCCAGTGCCATCATGGCTATTTGCAGCGCATCTGTACCATTTGCACAGGGAATGGTGTGTTTTACATTTAAATAGCTACTTAATGCAGCCGTAAATGATTGAACAGGCTTTCCGTTGATATACGCTGCAGTATCTAATACTTCATGAATTGCAGCATCTACTTCCTTTTTAATATGTAAGTACTGTGTTTTGGTATCAACCATTTGAATGGGCCGCATAGAGGTTTTTCTTTATGAGTTGCAAAATTACTACAAAAAAATAAGGTAAAGAATTTGAGCAGGCTATAGTTCAGCGTTTTTTTCCTACCTACCTTTGTTTCAATGAAATTATTATATCAATTATTTACGGTTTTATATCCATTTATAGCTAAACTAATCGCTCCTGTTAATGCTAAAGCAGCAGCATGGACCAAGGGTAGACTGCATGTTTTCAATGAGTTATCATCATTTGCTGCATCTTCTGACCGCCCGGTAATTTGGATGCATTGCTCTTCATTAGGGGAGTTTGAACAAGGATTGCCGGTTGCAGAGCAGCTTAAAATTAAATACCCCCATTACCGACTTTTGGTGAGTTTTTTTTCGCCATCCGGCTATTTGGTCAGAAAAAATCATCCAATTGCAGATTTTGTTTGCTATTTACCCATGGATAATGCGGCTAATTCGGCTAAATTTCTGGATTTAATTCGACCCCAATTAGCTGTTTTTATTAAATATGAATTTTGGTATTATTATTTGCAAGGTTTAAAGTATCGGGGGATTCCTACCCTATTGATTTCGGGTATTTTCAGAGATAACCAGGTGTTTTTTAAATGGTATGGAGATTTTTACAGAAAAATGTTGGCTTGTTTCAGTTACTTATTGGTACAAGACGACCATTCTAATGCCTTGCTGACGTCCATTGGTTTGGGAGATAAAACCGAAACATCCGGAGATACGCGGTTCGATAGGGTTCTTACGATTGCCCATCAAGCCGCAGCAAACAAAGTAGTTGAACATTTTTGTTCTAATCAACCAACGATTGTTGCCGGAAGCACCTGGAGTGAAGACGATAAAGCCTTACACCATTTGGCCATTGCGCATCATAAGCTTAAATTTATTATTGCCCCACATGATATTGAGGAAGGCAGACTAAAAGAATGTTTAACTTATTATCCTAAAGCAGCATTATACTCCGATTATAAAAAATCTTTTGAAGAACATAAGCCCTTAACAGATATTCAAACTTTAATCATCAACAATATGGGGATGTTGAGTAGTTTGTATAAATATGGGGAAATGGCTTTTATTGGAGGAGGATTTACCGAGGATGGTATTCATAATACGCTGGAAGCCGCAGTTTACGGCATTCCGGTAGTGTTTGGCCCCGTTTACGAAAAATACATTGAAGCAGTGGATTTAATTAATATTGGTGCTGCCTATACAGCATCAGATGTAGTGGAGTTGGAAAAAATATTTAATCAATTACTCAATAACAACACAGCACGAGAACGTTCAGGCCAAATTGCTCAACAATACATTTACAACAAGGCCGGAGCCACTCAAAAAATCATGCATTATATTCAGGAAAACCGTCTTCTTACCAGTGAGTAAAAATGTTTTACAGTCCCATTTTCGTCTTGCCAACCCATTTTTACTTTTAATTCCCTTTGAATCCAGTATTGAGCTTCAGCGAGCATATTGAAGCTGTTAATGGTTCTGATACTTCTATCGAAATTATTCTCATCCCCCATAAAAAGCATGCTGATAAACAAATATCGGTCGTTAATACTTATTGCTTTTCTTAGATCTTCTAT
>CANHJH010000229.1 GCA_947460365.1 Sphingobacteriia bacterium
ATATTTTATTAAGGGTTCTGAAATAAACCCGGTTTTTATGATACACAATATCCCACACATCACTAAATGATTGATATTTTTTCGGAATATTCGTAACCAATGAGTGATAAATAAGTTTTCCGTAGTAGTTAGGTTCAAAATACCCTAACTCATCCTGTCCACCTACGTAAATCCTGCCATCTCTGCCAATTTCTACGGACCTTACAATGGTTTTATTGGGTAAGGGGTGTAATACCCAATTAATTCCATCAAAGGTCAAGAGTCCTTCATTATTGGCTACATAGATCACCCCATTCGCATCTTGTTTAAAATCCCAGTTTTGTAACCCTGCATTATAGGCAAATTTCGAATAGTTAATTATCTCAGGAAAACCTAATGTGTTCTGCCCATTTATTATTGATGGCATGAACAACAGCATGAAAATGATTTTTTTCAAATGGCAGCATTTAGTATGGTGAATATACTAATTATATTGCTGATGTAGTAATGATGTAATCTATTTACTTAAAAATCAATGCCTTATATTTTTTGATGTAGTAATGTAGTGGTGATATATTTTAAAATTGTAGGGGGTAAGAATATTTTTACAACCTCTAACGAGTATCATTATTCATTAAAACGATTGCATTATGAAGCTAAAATTCTTGCTATGTCTTGTATTAATTACAAGCAGCTTTCTTCAGCAGGCTTTAGGACAAAATCTTACTGTTTCTGGTCGGGTGAAGAATAAAATTACCGGGGAACCATTGGCGGGTGCCACGGTATCAGTAGACGGAAGTGCTACTGTTAAAACAACAGATGTAGATGGGAAATTTACCCTATCATCAACCAAAGGAGCCAAATTAACGGTATCTTATGTAGGGATGATTGCACAAAAAGTTACCATCGGAACTGCAACATCAATAGAAATCAACCTAGAATTAGATGCTGCCAATTCATTGAACGATGTAATTGTAGTAGGTTATGGAACGCAAAAGGTTACCAAGGTATCCGGGGCAATTTCAACCATTAAAAGTGAGGATATAGAAAAGCTTAAGCCGGTAAGAACTGAAGAAGTTTTGCAAGGAAGGGCAGCAGGGGTAAACGTTATTCAAAGTGGTTCGCCAGGCGCCAAACCCACCGTTTTAATTCGAGGTATTCCTTCATTCTCTGGTACTGATCCGGTAGTTATCATCGATGGTATACCGCAAACACTTACCGACTTTAATTCAATAAACGCAAGTGACATCGAGTCGATCAATGTATTGAAAGATGCCGCTACTACTGCTATTTATGGGGTAAAGGGTGGTAATGGTGTGATTGTAGTTACTACTAAAACAGGCCGTAAAAACCAAAAAACCGATATTTCGGTAAACAGTAATTATGGAATGCAGGAAGTAATGAATACCATTGGTGTATTAAATGCATCAGAATATGCCGCAATCATCAACGAAGGAAGTACTGTAGCTGGTGGTAATGTTGTATTTACTGATTTAACTAAGTTTGGTGTAGGTACCAATTGGCAAGACCAAATATTTAAAAAAGCCACATTCCAAACACATAATATAACAGCAAAGGGCGGGAGTGATAAAATGACTTATTTCCTTTCAGGAAGTTATTTAAACCAAGGTGGTATTGTAGGGGGTGATGATAAATCTACCTTTAATAGAGGTAATTTAACAGCGAATTTAAGTTTCGACATAAGTGATAAGTTGAAATTATTCTTAAATACTACTGCAGTAATACTCGATTCAAAAGGTGTACAAGAAAATTCATTCAATAGTATCATTGGTAGCGCATTAAATTTCGATCCAACCGTTTCGGTAAACAACACAGTTGCCAATACAGTTGGTCAATACGGTTTTAGTAATTTATTGTTGTCGGAAATATTCAACCCACTTACCAAACTAGATAATACCTATAATAAAAACATAGGCAATAAATTATACGGTAAATTAGAAATGCAATATGATGTATTTAAAAATTTAAAATTGACTAGTCGTTTTGGATATACTAAATACGATGGCAATGCTAAAAACTTTACACCATTGGTATTTTATGGCCCATTGAATGTTGACAATAGCATGAATGCAGATGGGTCTGCTGTAACCGGAAAACACAACAGTGTAGCGCACGAAAAAACAAGCAACTTTAATTATACATTTGAAAC
This sequence comes from Sphingobacteriia bacterium, assembly GCA_947460365.1. Taxonomy (GTDB): domain Bacteria; phylum Bacteroidota; class Bacteroidia; order Chitinophagales; family Chitinophagaceae; genus Sediminibacterium. Next base: position 2,150 of record CANHJH010000229.1, read on the forward strand.
ATTTGCCAATTACAATTTCAAAGTAAAAGAAAACCATCATTTTGAAACAGTACTTGGTTTTTCTATTGCAAAAGTATCAGGAAATGCCGCGGGTGCTACCAGACAAGATGTGCCATTTAATTCATGGGAATTTGCCGACTTTACTGCTGCTGTAGGTAACAATGTTGCTACCAACACCAATGCATTAACCGGTTATTATTATCAATACTTCAGAAGAAATCTTTCTTACTTTACCAGAATCAATTACGATTTTAATGACACTTATTTGGCTTCCTTTACAGCCAGAAGAGATGGCTCATATGCTTTTGGTATTGACAATAAATATGCAAACTTTTATTCAGGATCATTGGGCTGGGTAGCTTCTAATGAAAAATTCTTCCATTCTAAATGGATTGATTATTTGAAGTTTAGAGGAAGTTATGGTTCTATTGGAAATGAAAATGTGAGTCCGCAATATGTAAGCATCATCAATGGTGGTCCAAGTTATGGCCCAACTGCCAACAGTAATGGGTATAATTTTTCTGATGTGTTTTATGCAGGTTCAACAGTGGGTTCTGCAGCCAACAACGCATTAAAATGGGAGAAGCAATTGCAATTGAATGCTGGATTTGACATGACCTTTTTAAATAAAAAACTAACATTATCAGCAGATTATTTTCAAAAGAAAGTAAGTGGTTTATTGTTTACACCTTCTGCTTCTTTGTATTTAGGAACAGTGCCAATACCAACAGCAAATATTGGTTCAACCAAGAGCAATGGGATAGACCTTACACTTGGCTATAATGAAACCATTGGTAAATCACTAAAATTAAACACTTCACTTACATTTACTACAGCTAAAAATGAAGTAACAGCAACCAATGACGATGGAACTGCTAAAATATTAGGTGGTGGTTATTTCAATGGTCAATCTCAAACAGTTACTGTTTTTGAAAAAGGATTTACACCTGGTTATTTTTATGGTTATAAAACAAATGGATTATTTCAAACAGTTGCTGAAATAGCTGCTGCTCCTACACAAGCGGGTGCAGTACCTGGCGATATACGTTATGTTGATGTAAATGGCGACGGTGCAATTACTGCTGCGGATAAAACAAAAATCGGTGATCCATTCCCTCAATTCACATTAGGTTGGAACCTTAATTTGTCGTACAAGAATATTGATTTAAGTGTATTTACTTATGCCTCTATTGGGAACGATCTATATAGAGCATATGAAAGAAATGCCAACTACTCTAACAAGTATAGAAGTGTATTGGCCAGATGGACAGGTGAAGGATCTACCAATGATGCCAGAAACCCTAGATACTCTTTCACTGATGCAAACAGCAATATTCGCGTTTCTGATAGATATGTAGAAGATGGATCATTTGTTAAGATAAAAAATATTCAATTAGGATATACATTTCCTGCTTCTTTAACCAATAAGTTAATGAACAGATTGCATGTATATATTCAAGTAAGAAATGCATACACGTTTACCAAGTATTCTGGTTTCGATCCTGAAATTGCAGGCGGAATTTTAGATACCGGTATCGATAGAGGCGCATATCCGCAAGCAAGAACGTATGCTTTTGGCTTAGATATTAAACTTTAAATCTTACTAAAAAATTATTATCATGAAGATCTTAAATAAAAAAATACTCAGCCTAGCATTCTTATCGATTATGGCTGTGTCTTGTAAAAAATGGGTGGATTATAATCCGCATGAAGATTATGTGATCACAGAACAAGATTACTTGAAATCTGAAACCGATTACAGAACCATGTTGGTAAGTGTTTACACGCCATTACAATGGTTAAATCAAGCGGTACCTGTAGGTGAAATTGCTTCCGATAACGCAGTGTCGGGTGGAGAAAATGCGTCTGATGTTTTGTCGTTACAACAAATTGACGACTATACCCATACTTCTGTTAATTCAACATTAGAAGAATTGTGGAAATCG
>CANHJH010000230.1 GCA_947460365.1 Sphingobacteriia bacterium
GCCATAATACCAAATCCACTACCACCAGAAGTTACAATATCACCCGATGCATTTCTTTCACGAGCTAAGCCTGAAATTGGATGACCAAAATCCCAAAAATATTTAAACGTTTTTTGTTGAACAAGATCTAAAAGTGCATCATCACTAATTTTCGGGAATTTGTCGGTTGAATCAAATTTCGTATTGAATGAAAAATTAAATACTCCATTCAATAATCCATTTTTTACCGATTTCAATGTATTATTAACCTGAATTTGATATCTTGATAAATAACTTAATGCAGATGCAGGTTTCAGCACAATGGTACTATCGTTATTTTCAAATGAGAAGTTAAGCGATGTATTACTATTTCCATTAGCAGATAATGTGATAGCAGTTGAAACGGTAGAACGATCCACTGAATTATTCATCCGAATTTTTATAGTGGGCGAAACAGTAAAGCGTATTGCATCTGCTAGATCGATTTGTACATCATTGATAGATGCAGACGAAACACTGAGTGCAATCGGCGTAGCATCCAGATTATTCATATCGCTTTTTTTGCTACATCCGCCAGTAAGCAGAATGCTAAACAGTAAACAGTTAATCATACTTTTCTTATAATACATCAGATATAAATTAAAAAATAAATGTAGCCACAGGTCCCGGATTCAACTGTTACTTTAGCTGTATCAATATTAATACTTTGTGTAGCATTAGTAGTACTTTGCTGTTTAACACAAAAACTAAGCAATAAAGGTAAAATTCCTAAAAAAATATTTTTAACCATAACAAAAAGTAAAGTCATTGTATACAATTATTTGTAAAACAATAATGATTCATTATTTCTGGCAATTACTAACACATTGCCCATTCCTTTTAATTTAATCCATTTAGCATCTCTAACTTCGCCTTTAGACAACGGTAGTTTTTGATTAACAACCACATTGTTTTTATTAAAGGAGAAAGCTGTAGGCAACAATGCATCATAACGACCTTCATAAGGGCCTACACCATAAAAGTTACCAGCACCTAAAAAAGTATTATGATTAAGTGGATCAATTGGTACAAAAGAAAAAATTGGTGCCAATTGCAAATCGTCAGGAAGCGAAAACTGTTTAAAATTTCCTTTGCCGTCATTTATGAAGTAGGCAGAAGATAAGGATTCTGCTTTAAATTCTTTATACTCTTTAAATAAATCGTAAAACATGTATTGCACTGTTTTACCGGCTACTTCATCATATTTTAAATAGGCTTTTTTCAATACAGGCAAGGCTCTTTCTAATTCATCTTTTGCAAGAAATGTATATTCTTCGCCATCAATTGTATAGCACATGATTTGCTCAACTGTTCCATTTCCATCAAAATCTTTTACATACAATTTGACAGGTCCGTTTTTACCCGCATACAACTTGGTATTATGCCCCCAGTTTCCAGCTAGGAAATCTATTGCTCCGTCACCGTTAATATCCGTTGAATATAAGGTTTGCCACAATCCGGTTGAGCCAGAAACATCTGTTTCTTTAAACCTTCCATTTTTATTGATGAATATTTTTACCGGCATCCATTCACCCGCTACCACTAAATCATTCCATCCATCTTTATTTATATCTGCAAAAAACGAGCTGGTAATCATTCCAAGATTATCTAGTTGAATGATGGATGGGTCTGCTATAGAAAAAACAGCTTTTCCATTGTTGATTAATAAATAAGAGGGTTGAGGAATTCCGTATTGCTTTGCATCGGAGATGCCTGCAACAAAAATATCGTTGTCGCCATCCTTATCGAAGTCTGAAATAGCAATGGAAGATTTATTTTTTAAAATGGTAGGGATTAAATTATCTGATAAAATAAATTTTCCTTTTCCATCATTCAGATAAAAATGGTCGGCCAATTCTTTATTTCCATCATCAAATTGATTACCTCCGCTAACTACATATAAATCAGGATAAGTATCATTATTAGCATCAAAGAAAGCCGCATCAACGTCTTCTGCAAAAGCAGTTTGAGCAAATACATCTGTATTAGAAACTGCGAACTTGCCATTAGCTGTTTGCGTAAATAGCTGTCCGGGTTGTTGGGCAGCACCACAAACAAAGAAGTCCTCTAATCCATCTTTATTTACATCGGCCACTGTTAATTTAGGCCCTCTGGTAGATAATTGATGTGGGATTAAATACTGTCGGTTATAATCAATGAAGTCATTTTCTTTATGAGACCAATTTAATCCAACCGTAGTGGAGATCTCATTTAATATGGGTTTAGAGGAGTGAAAAAATTGATCATGCTCAAATGTCCCCATTGATTCAGATTGGTTAACCAAGAGGTTTCCTGATTTAGGGATATTTTTAATTACTTGATATTGTTGATTAGGCCAAACAATTAAAATACTGTCGATGATTGTTTTTTCATTCATACCAAAATGCAGTATTGGAGCTGTTGATGATTGGAAGCCCCTGGTTAACATTAATTGTTGGTATTGAATGTTGTTTTTAGAGAACAGATAAGCTTTTGCTCCAACTCCAAAAGTGTTTGCATTATTTCCCTTAAATGAGATAGATAAATGCTGGTTGTTGGGAGCGTTATTTTTAAGTATTACAGCGGGTTCATCAATTGGGTTGATGATTAAATCAAGTCTACCATCATTATCTAAATCAGCATAGGAGGCTCCAGTATAGAACCCTTTCATCATTCCGGTGCCCCATTGTTCGCTAACATCGGTAAAATCAAAAGCGCCATTACCTTTAAATAGATAAGGATGCGAACTTCCATCCGGCATTTTTTCAATAACTTCTTTGTCGTATCTATTTGATTGATCAAGTCCTTTTTTTGCTTGCATTGCAGATACAAACTGAACATAATCTAAGTCAACGGGACGTTTTACAATTCCACTGGAAATAAACAAGTCTTTATTACCATCATTATCAAAATCAGCAAATAAAGGGCACCAGCTCCAATCGGTAGCTGAAACTCCACTCATCAAAGCTGTTTCGCTGAAAGAAGTTCCATTGCCATTGTTTTTTTGAAGATTGTTTTTTGAGTATTGTTTTTGATAACCGTTTAATTCAAGTTTAACTTTATAGATATCCGGATTTTCATCGCTTCCATAAGTTTTTAGTGTTTTTTCATCTGGCGGCAGCATATCTACAGTCACTAAATCCAATTGTCCATCATTATTATAATCTGCAACATCATTACCCATGCTAAAACGGCTGTAATGATTAAAATGCGCGGCGCCATCTTCTTTAAAAGATCCATTTTTTTGGTTTACATAGTAATAGTCATTTTCGTGAAAATCGTTTCCTATATAGACATCATCCCAGCCATCATTATTTAAATCAGCGATTGCGATTCCTAAACCATAACCTAAACTACTTTGAGAAATTCCTGCGGATGCAGACACATCAGTGAATTTACCAGTGGTTGAAATGTCATTTCTAAAGAGTTTATCACCAGCAAACTCATCGTAATTTTTACGATTACTGGTATCCGTAATATTTGAATGCGGATGGTGCGATTGATTCAAAATATAGCAATCCAAATCACCATCATGATCGTAATCAAAAAAAGCAGATTGGGTGGTAAAGCAAGCTGTATTCAATCCATATTTTTGAGACTCTTCATTAAATCTTAGATTACCTTTATTAATATATAATTCATTGTGACCGGTTAAACCATACTTGTTGCTAACTGTAGAAACGTATATATCTAATAATCCATCTCCATTAACGTCGGCCATAGTTACACCGGAACACCAGTCTGAAAGTCCTTTTACACCGGCTTTATCGGTAATGTCTTCAAATTTAAAATTGCCTTTGTTTAAGTAAAGTTTGTTGTTTCCTTTACTGTTAGCGGTGAAATAAATGTCTTGTAATCCATCATTATTAATATCTCCGGTTGCTACTCCTCCGCCATTATAAAAGTAGAGATAGTATAAGATGCTAAGCCCGTCTTTTTGTTCGAGTTTATTAATAAAATTAATATTTGTTTGAGATGCAGGCAGAACACTAAGCATTGTGTTTCTATTGCCACAAGCATTTAATAAACAAACAAAGGTAATTAGTACTACATTTTTTTTCAGAAAA
>CANHJH010000231.1 GCA_947460365.1 Sphingobacteriia bacterium
AATAGATGGCGTCCAAAAACCGCCTGCAATATCATTATTGCCATCTGGCGTAAATCCTTCCGTAAAAGTGACATCCCCCGCTTTTAAACCAGTAGTCGCTAAATCTTGGACTGCTTTCCAATCAGCAGAAGTCATGGATGCTGTTTTCTTATTCACAAGAATATTTCTAGCCTTCATGGTATTACAAATTCTAACCCAATTATCTGGCTTTACTAATCCATGTGTATTACAAAAAGCAGGCACAATAGATATACCACCACTGCCGCCTAGCATAGCTGCATAAGTATCGTTATTCGCTACCCCATTTAAAATGGCAATAGCACTATCTAAATTAGCATTTCCTTCTTTTACAATTTCAGCACTTGACACGAAATTATTTTGTACAAAATCACTTGTGCCAGAAAAATTATTAATAACGCCTGCTATGTACATGGAACCAATTCTTGAATAAGCATACCCGCGACAAAAATAGGCCCATGCTTGCAATACTTTTTGCTTCGTAGCAGCATCGCCGGAAAAAGTAAAGCTTGGCTTTTTGGTATACTGTAATAATACATTGCTCGTAGCAATGGTATAGTACATTGACTTCCACTCATATAAAAAAGCATTCACATCCCCAGCTTCTCTACTATTGGTGCTTTGTAATTGGTCTTTTTGTAATGGCCCAATTGGATTATCGACAACCGTACCATCGGGCAAAGTGATTTTTGCTACTTGATTACCCCATCTCCATCCGTAGTTACCCCAAGGGATAAAAGTTTCATCGCCCATCGTGGAATGATAATTGGCGGCAATCCAAAAATCACCACCCACCATTTTTGCCCACATTCCTAGTGCAAAAGGGAAAATACCCGATTCGGTATTTACCGAAGACACGGTAGGACTAACTGGATCTTTTAAATTCAAGGACTCTTTCTTACACGCTGCGAATAAAAAAAGAGTTGCTATTATTAATATTCCTAAGTATTTATTTTTCATATTATTATTTTTTCTTTATTATTAGAATGTAAGGTTAAATCCAATTTGTAAAGATTTTAAGTTAGGGAAAGAGAAACTATCATAGCCTCTACCCACTGCACCAGTGGAGACAGCTTCGGGATCTAAGCCTTGATATTTTGTCTTAGTCCATAAGTTTCTTCCTGAAACAGTAATGGTGCCTGATTTAAAAATCGATCCTGGGAGTTTACTTATAACATAACTTAAGGATACATCTCTCAATCTAATAAATGAACCGTCTTGCACAAACCAGTTTACAGGGTTTACACTATTGTACAAACTACTATAGTAAACTGTATAGGCTCCAGCAGGTTGGCCACTCCAACTAACAGGTTGATCAAAATCTTTAGATCTGGTATCTCTATACAACCATTGATTGGTTTCGTTGTAAATTTTATTACCACTAAACATATCAAATTGGAAAGAAAAAGTAAGCTTATTGTCAAACGTAAAAGTATTGATAAAATTCATGATGGTACTTGGGTTAGGATCGCCCATATATACTTTATCATTTGAATTACTTAAAACCACTTTACCTGATGATTTGTCAACTACATTACCATAACTATCAATTGCGAAATTAGCTGGATTTGCTAAATAAGCCTCTCCAGTAGGAGTTCTAGCACTCAAACTTGTCAAAGCATATTGACCCCAGAAAACACCCAAGTTCGTACCTTGTCTGATGGCATAAGCGCCTTTAATTACAGGTTGGCCTAGGTAGGTTGAAACCACTTGTGTTTTAGGATTAGAGAAGCGATATCCAAAATTCCAACTGAATTTTTTAGACCTGTAAGCGTTGATATCCAATGAAACCTCCATACCATTTGATTTCAAATTAATCACATTATTAACTTGCCCATCCGCACCTGATGATAAAGGTGATGGTGCATTATCAATGATGTCCTTACTTTCTCTTTTATAGTAGTTATAGGTTAAATTAAATCTGCTAAACCATGCGCCAGGAAATTTAGGTTGTACAACTAAATCAGTACCAATTTCTAATTCAGTGGTTACTTGCACTTTTAAATTAGGATTATTTAAAGTACTAGGTATTGCTAAATAAACTCCTGTTCCTTGAAAGTTTCCTGAAGCAACAGTAGTTTGTCTTTGATAAGCACCAGGTTGCACCCCTGCTTCCCCATAAGCAGCACGCACTTTAAATTCTGATAATAAATCTGACTTCAATAACTCGGATATTCTCAAATACACATTCCCTCTAGGGAAATTAAATGGTTTACTACCTTGTCCAAATGCAGATGAATAATCAGACCTATAGGTAAAACCAACTCCTGCTAATTTACCCCAGTCAATCAACTGGTTAATCATAGTACCATAAGTAATAAAATCATAAGCACCTTCACTACCTGTTCTTGTATTGGTATTCGCAATACTTGCAGGAGGGAAAGAAGGTAATTCAGATCCTTGTACCCAGAAATTATGACGCATGTCTCTTCTCCAATCATAAGCAACTTGAGTTACTGTAGTAATTGGTAAATGAATATTGAAATCTTTTTCAAAATCAGTCTTAACAAACATACTTGCTAAAGAGTTTTGATAGGTACTTCTGCTATAATCAGTATAAACTGATCCTTTTCCGGTAGAGCCCCAAAAGAAACCGTTGGCAATATACTGTGGGTTTGCAGTTTGATTTTTGTAATAATTATAGCCTTCTGTATTCCAAATATCAATACCATATTTATAATCAAATTCAATAAAATGATTCAGCTTATAATTTAAATTAGCCGACTGAACTGTTCTATTTGTTTTAGAATAACGCTCATGATTTTCATATTCAGATAATGGATTTCTTTGACCTGCCTCTTTGATTAAAGTAATAGGAAGATAGCCATTGTATTTTTTAGTAAAATCAAAATAGTTTTCTGATTGAATCATATCAAATCTAGATCCGTTTAATAAATCATCATTTTGTAGTATCACTTGAGTACTTGTTCTCAATGTCAATCCTTTTGCAAGTTCCAAACCTAAACTCAAAGTAAGGTTGGTTCTATCAAATGAATTTTTTACCACATTTTGTTGTTTGAGAAAATTACCTGAAAATGCATAATCCATCTTTTCTGTTCCGCCGCTAATTGACAAACTAGAATTAGAAGAAAATGCTTGTTGAAATGCTTGAGATAAGTGGTCATACACAGGCTCTTTGAATGGCTTATCATTCTTTGTTGTCAATGTAATTGGAACAGAGGAAGGTTGAGGCCATAATCCTGTTTCATCTGGTGAAACAAGCTTTCCATTGTTGTCAAGAATAAATCCTTGTTGATTGGTTTCATAATGATGTAATTGGTTCACCAATGGCCAAGCGCCTTTTAACACATTATCTGTGGTATATTTTGTACCAAAAGTAATGGTTGGTTTCCCAGTGTTTCTAGCCCCTTTTTTAGTAAAAATCTGAATAACGCCATTTCCACCTTGCGCTCCATAAAGCGTACCACCTGCAGCTCCTTTGATAACTTCGACTCTATCCACATTACTTAAGTCTAAAGAATACAAGTCATATACTTGTATACCATCTAATAAAATCAAAGGATAAGAACCTGATAAAGAGTTATAAGTTCTTAAAACAATGTCAGCACCAGCTCCTGGTTGACCACTATTGATTAAAATTTGAGCACCTGCAATTTTACCTTGTAATGCTTGCTCTATTGAAGCGGTAGCACTTTTTGGTAAATCTTTGCTTGACAAGGAAGCCAAATCGATACCCACAGTTCTTTTATCTCTGGCCACACCGACCCCAGTCACAACCACTTCGGATAAGTCTTTTACCTCCTCAGCTAACTGAATACTAAGATTGGCTTGAGCATTGACTTCTTTGGTAGTAAAGCCGATGGCAGAAACCACAATTTTAGATCCCGCTTTTACAATAATTGAAAAACTTCCATCACTATTCGTAGTGGTAGCATTTTTAGTGTTTTTCTGGAAAATAGTAGCGCCCTCAATAGGTGCATTCTTTTTTTCCGAGGATACCTTACCTTTTACAGTAATATTTTGGG
>CANHJH010000232.1 GCA_947460365.1 Sphingobacteriia bacterium
ATCTGCCTTTTAAAATAGAAATTAGTGCTAATAAATATATCAGAAGTTTTTACCTCAACAATAAATTATTGGCTATTGTAACAGGCAAGGATGCTCCGGAAATCTTTGTTAACTTTGATGCTGCTATATCCGCTGAAATATTCAATGCATTGTTATTAGTTGGTTATAGTTCTTTATTATAAAATATAAATACATGCAACTGATTTCTTACAATGTAAACGGCATACGTGCTGCAATTAAAAAAGGTTTTGGGGATTGGTTGGCAACACATCCGGCAGATATTATTTGCCTACAGGAATGCAAAGCCAATAAAGAAGACATAGACCATGCGCATTTTGAGAAAGCTGGTTACGAAACATTTTGGTTCCCTGCACAAAAAAAAGGATACAGTGGAGTGGCCATATTAACCCGCAAAAAACCGGATGCTGTTTTCTTTGGCAATGGAATTGAACAAAGCGACTTTGAAGGTAGAGTGATTAGAGCTGATTTTGATGAGATCACCATCATTAATGCTTACTACCCTTCGGGCACAAGTGGAGATGAAAGACAGACGTATAAATATCAATGGCTTAATGAGTTTCAGGCATATTTAAATCAACTAAAAAAAGAACGTCCTAAATTAATTGTGGTAGGCGATTACAATATTGCGCATGAAACCATTGACATACATGACCCCAAAGGCAATAAAAATTCTTCGGGATTTTTACCGGAAGAACGGGAATGGATGACCAATTTCTTAAACGATGGATGGGTAGATACTTTCCGTCATTTACATCCTGAAACAACCGGTGCATATAGCTGGTGGAGCCAACGCTTTCCTTCTGTAAGATTAAACAACAAAGGCTGGAGAATAGATTATATCTGCATCACCAATAACTTAGCCACAAACCTTAAAAAAGCTGCCATTTATCCTGAAGTAAAACACAGTGATCACTGTCCTATTTTTGCTGAATTTAAATTATAAATAAGTCGATTGATGTACATATACAACGTAACTACCAAAGTAGCACACCACATTCATACCGATTGGTTTCACTGGATGAAAAATGAACACATTCCGGCTGTTATGCATACCAATTGTTTTGCCAAACACGTTTTTGTAAGATTATTAGAGGTAGATGAAGAGGATGGAGCTACTTATGCGGTTCAATATTTTGCCAACGATATAGCCGACTACAACAGGTATATCGATGAATTTTCAGTTGGTTTAAGAAACGATGGCATAGCTAAATGGGGTAACCAAACGATAGCTTATAGATCCCTTATGCAGGTTGTGGATTGAGTGTGGATAAACCTTTTAGAGATTTTTGTCATCAACAAAATTATTCAAAACCCCTTACTGCATTGATTTTTAGCGTTTTACACCAAAATTCATCATCATAAAAAATAGAATTAATTCGCTAAAACCCTTTATTTATAAGGGTTTTAAAGTATATGTGTAAACAAAAAAAATAAAAATATTTTTTTGTTTACACATAAAAGCTAATAAATTTGTTCTGTTATTCAAACATTAAAAACATTTCTATGAACAAAGCTGAATTAATCGCACACATCGCAGAAGATGCTGGTTTAACCAAAGTACAAGCAAATGCTTCTATCGATTCTTTTATCGATGCTGTTACTAAGACATTAAAGAAAGGTGATAAAGTAACTTTAGTAGGTTTTGGTACTTTCTCTGTTTCTAAGCGTGCTGCTCGTACAGGCCGTAACCCACAAACAGGTGAAACTATTAAAATTAAAGCAAAAAAAGTTGCTCGTTTTAAGGCAGGTAAAGAATTAAGCGGTAAGTTATAATTCAACTGAAAAAAGAATTGAACCCCGCTTTCGCGGGGTTTTTCTATTTTTGCACTTTATTCATCTTATTTATAAATCATTATCATGGGCAGAGGCGACAAAAAAACAGCTAAAGGCAAAAGATTTTTAGGTTCATTTGGTAAATCAAGACCTGCAAAAGCTGCAAAAAACACTAAGAAAGCAGAAGTTAAAGCTTCTTAGTTTTAATTGAATTAAATGGGGCTGATGAATGGCATATCTTATATATACAATCATCAACCCCATTTTTATGCCTTTATTTAGCCTTTTAAGGCCATTGCAGCGATTGTTATGATGGAATCGACCGGGAAATGTCTAAATCGGCTACTCGTGCATAAACATGGGGCATAATCGGCACACAGCTAATATTTCACCAAACAATGGGCACTGATGGATTTTAACACACTATAATTTCTTCAAATAAAAACAAGCAAAATCACCATTTTGATTGGCATTTAACATTTCCGCGGTTTGCTGAAATCTTTTCATTTGTGATGCAGTAAAGATATTGGCATGTTTACCTGTTGAAAATTCAACCAAACTAATGCCTTGTTTATATAACTCGCTTCCAAAAAATTGTAGTTGATGGGAGTCGTAAATTGTTTCCACAAGCTGCAAACCTACGGCATTTGCCAAATTTTGTATACTAATCGATGTATGAAGAAAAAAATGACGGGGCGCATCTAAATTAACCCAATTGGCGCCATACGTTCGAAAAGCAAATGTATCGGCCACCGGAATGCGAATCAACGCATACCCCCCACTAGGCAATAATGTGGTTAGTTTTTCTAATACCTTAAAGGGTTCTTCCATGTGCTCAAAGGAATGATGCAGCATGATGAAATCAAACTGACCCTGCAAATCGTAAATGCTTTTTCGATAAATAGTTAACCCCTTTTTATAATGAATATCCTTTTCAATAAAAGGATCAACACCGGTTAAATGTTTAAACCCAGCCTGTTGCATTTCAAGCAACAGTTCGCCTGCCCCACAACCAATATCTAATATAGAAGAAGAAAAGTTGGCATATTTTTTATTCATCCAAACAGGGCAATTGGCACCCAAAAAATGTAGCAGTTTGCCAATAAATCCCAACCGATTATACCTAAATGAATACAATTTCCCCCTTCTCCAAATTTTAAGTTTTTTCTTAACTGTTAAATTATTCGAAAAAGAATAGTAGTTAGCTGGATAAAATTTAGCCAAATCTTTTGGTATTTCGCTTATTTGTAGCGCCCCACATTGGGCACATTGTATATACAAAAATGTATCCCGCAACCCAAACATCATCTCTTTAGCTTCTAAGGTAGTATTGCCGTTTAAGTTGCCACACAATTTACATTCCAGCCTGTTACTCATTCGGTATAATTATAGAATAAAATTAGTGTTTTATTTTACGAAGTTTTGATAATTTAAACCATTACCTATAATTAGTTATTTAGAAACCCATTTGCTTTCCAAAATTTTATACTTTCTTTATCTTTTAGCCAAATTGGAAGTATATCTTTGCAGTTAAATGAAAAAGCACCACATTTACAGATTGGCAATTACAGCTAGCCTTTTATGCAGTAAAGCAATTTTTGCGCAATGCTCTATTTGCACTAAAACGGCTTCTCAATTAGGAGAAGGCCCCGCTTCGGCTTTAAATTCAGCTATTATTTATCTGGCATTTGTACCCTTTGCAGTCATTGGATATATAGGTTGGAGATGGTGGAAGAACGAGCAGCTATTGAATAAATAAGGTTTTAATCCTATGATTTTGATCCTTTTTTGATGTAAGATTTAAATATACTTTCCAATTAGTTTATTGTTTATGCAAGATATTTCCATTGTAATCATTACTAAAAATGAATCGAAACATATAGTTGATTGCATTAACAGCGCTAAGTTAATTTCCAACGATATCATTGTAGTAGACAGTGGCAGTATGGACGACACGATTGGATTGGCAAAAAATCTTGGTGCGAATGTTATATCAATAACTTGGAAGGGCTACGGAGATGCTAGAAATATTGGAACGATTCATACAAAACATGATTGGGTTTTAGCGCTGGATGCCGATGAACGTATTACCAATAAGGTAGCCAATGCAATAAATGGCACTTTATTAGATAATCCGCATATTATTTACGGCTTTAAAATAGATAGTTTTTTCATCAAT
>CANHJH010000233.1 GCA_947460365.1 Sphingobacteriia bacterium
ACTTTATTAACCCAGCGTTTTCTTCTGTTTTTAACACGGGTTACATAAGAACGGGTAGCCGATAAAAAACGTTCATATTTGGGTAACCCACTTCTGTGCGATAGTAAATTTTTTATAGTGATATCATTGTACGAAAAATTGGGTAAATACTTGTTTATATTATCATCAATGTTTAGTCGGCCTTGTTCCATGAGCTTTAATATAGTCATGGCAGTAAACGTTTTAGTAATGGAAGCCAAATGAAAGGTAGATTGTGGAGTGATGACTTCTTTGGTAGCCAGATTAATAAAGCCACGATAATCTTCAAACACAATTTCTCCATTCTTAGCCAATAGAATACTTCCGTTAAAACCAGTTTTAACTAATTGTTTTTCATACAAAGGCTTAATTAATGACGCATAATAATCTTTCTGATTCTGCTGTATAGGTGCAAATGTTACAGCATCAAATTGTTTAGGAGACTCTTCATTGTTTTTATTGGATGAAGTACCGCAGGACAATAGTATAAAAGATAATAATGGAATAATCACTTTTATAAACATTAAATTAGTTACTTAAATAAATAATAAACAAATATAAATATAGAATCTTTGCAATATTAATACGGTGGAAAACTATCTATTTGAATTGAATTGTTCACAATTATGATTAAATTTGCAAGTATTATGAGCATTCAAGCAATTACAAGCTTCCCAAAAGAAAAGATCAATATACTTTTTTTAGAAAATATAAGCGACAAAGCAGTAAAACATTTTAAAGTTAATGGTTATACTAATGTCCGGAAATTAAGTGGTGCTTTAAGTGAAGATGAACTGGTAAAAGAAGTAAAAGATGTTCATTTAATTGGGATTCGCTCTAAAACACTCATCACCCAAAAAGTTTTGAATGCAGCTAACAAATTACAAGCAATTGGTTGTTTTTGTATAGGCGTTAATCAGGTTGATCTAAAAGCTGCCACAGAGGCTGGTGTTGTTGTATTTAATGCACCTTACAGTAATACCAGAAGTGTTGCTGAACTGGTTATTGGAGCAAGTATTATGCTCATCAGACGAATTCCAGATAAAAATACAGCCGCTCACCAAGGCATTTGGATGAAAGATGCCAAGGGGAGTTTCGAATTGAGAGGGAAAACACTTGGATTAATTGGTTATGGAAATATCGGTTCTCAAGTTAGTGTTTTAGCTGAGGCCATAGGCATGAAAGTGTTGTTTTATGATGTTGAAACTAAGCTTCCATTAGGAAATGCCAGCGCTGCTAAAAACATGAAAGAAGTATTAACTAATGCAGATATCGTTTCTTTACATGTGCCGGAAACAGCGCAAACCAAAAATTTAATTAATAAGGCAGCTATTAAGAACATGAAAAAAGGCGCCATTTTAATTAACTATGCAAGGGGAGAAGTAGTTGATTTAAAAGCACTTGCCGCGGCCCTAACCGAAGAGTACCTGAGTGGTGCGGCTATTGATGTTTATCCTTGGGAACCAGAAAAAAATGGCGATCGTTTTGAAACACCTTTACAAGGATTAAATAATGTACTGCTAACCCCACACATTGGTGGCTCTACAGAAGAAGCGCAGCAAAATATTGGGGAAGATGTAAGCATTAAATTGTTTCAATACCTAGAAAGAGGTATTACCAATGGTTCTCACACAGTACCTGCTATTGGGTTACCACCAATCGAAGGAGCACATCGTATTCTACATATTCATAAGAATGTTCCCGGCGTAATGAGTGCCATAAATACCGCATTAGCAAAAAACAACATAAATGTTGTTGGACAATATCTAAAAACCAATGAAAATATTGGGTATGCTGTTTTAGATATAGATAAAAAATTATCTAAAACAGCATTGGAACTGCTTAAAGACATCAAACAAACTATTAAAGTAAGATTGCTTTATTAAGATGATGTAATGATGGATTTAATATGTTGTATCTCTGCTACATTTACAAAATCATTTTCTACATTCTCCTGAATTGCAGGATTTTGATATTGTGAAGCAGACGGAACCAATATTCTGGCTGATGTGTGCACCTCATTTACATGGGCAGTTTCAATAATATGTTTTACATTATTACTATTCAACCCACTTCCCGGCATAATTATTATTCTTCCATTTGCTTGATCAACTAAATTTTTAACCAATGGTAATCCATCCGTTACTTTAGGCGTTTGTCCGCTGGTAAGTATTCGGGTACAACCACATTCAATAATAGTTTCAAGTGCTTCTAATGGAGATTTACATCGATCGAATGCTCTATGAAAGGTTACAGATAATGGATAAGCTGCTTCCACTAATCTGGCTGTATTATCTTTATCAATGGTTCCATCCTGATTTAATAATCCAAATACAACACCCTGAAAACCTAGTTCTTTACATAAAAGGACATCTTTTCTAATAATTTCAATCTCTTCCGTAGTGTGAAAAAAATCGCCTCCACGTGGACGAATCATTGGAAAAACAGGAATGTTTATTGTTTCTCTCACAGATTTTAAGTAGCCATAAGAAGGAGTAGTGCCCCCATTGCTATAGTTTTCACACAGTTCGATCCGATCGGCTCCAGCTTTTTCTACCGCAATAGCTGTATTGATATTAAATACACAAATTTCTAATAACCGCTGCTGGCTCATCTTAAATTAAATTTTTGCCATTTAAAAGAATATTCTTGTCATCAGCCGTGCAAACAGAATAATTAAATCCTGTCTGTAAACAATAAGCACCATATTCTCCCTTCTTATTAATAGCAATAATAGCAGCCTGAATATCTTTTGCTTTTTCGCCTTTTACTTTTAAAAGACGTTCAATTACTTTTTTACAAGCTTCTTCCGGAGGAAAACCCTGACGCATCAATTCCACAACTGCATGCGAACCACCAATTCTAATGATATCTTCTCCTTGTCCGGTTGCAACAGCAGCACCCACTTCATTATCAACAAATAAACCGGCACCAATAATAGGGGAGTCGCCAATTCTTCCTCTCATTTTAAAACCCATTCCACTGGTGGTGCAACTGCCACTTAAATTACCAGCAGCATCCATGGCAATCATTCCAATCGTATCATGATTCCATGTACCATCGTCAAAACGAGTAGGTGCCCAAGCAGTTTGATTATTTTTATTTTCTACATTAATAATAGGCTTGTACTCACTCTTCTTCAACCATTCTTTATAATTACGTTCTGCATCTTTAGATAACTCGTCTTTTTCTAAAACAAAACCTTGTGATAACGCAAATTGTTGTGCACCTTCACCCACTAGAAATACATGTGGTGTATTTTCCATGACCTTACGAGCCACTTGAATTGGATGTTTGATTCTTTCTAAAAAAGCAACACTACCACAGTTAGCATGTTCATCCATAATACAAGCATCTAATGTTACATGTCCTTCTCTATCCGGATTAGCTCCTAATCCAACACAACAATTGATTTCGTCTTCAGTAACCATCACACCACGTTCAACCGCATCTAACGCACGACCATTATTTCTCAATATTTCCCAAGCTGCTTTATTGGCTCTTAAACCAGCATCCCAGGTAGAAATTACAATAGGTTTTGTGCCTTTATTTTTAGGAGTAAAACCAGAAAAACTAATAGCACTTAAGCCTAAGGAACTCATCTCCAAAAATTTTCTTCTATTAAACATGGTGGTATACTTTATAATTGTATGAATGATTTAGGTTTAAAAATAAGGAGTTTTTTTAACTTTAATGAGAATCTATTTTTAATGCGATTACTTGATACTAAAAACAGATGCTATCAGAGAATTGATTATTATAAAAAAATACCCTGACTATATTATAGTCAGGGCTCTATATCAAATAAGCGTATTGCAAGTATATCAAGAAGCATTAAATTAATAATCTCCCATAATAAAATCAAATTTTCTTGTTTTCCATTTTCCACGAGTAAAATCAGGTATGGTCTGAACTTGTCCATTTTCAGCAATAGACTTTTCTGATAACG
>CANHJH010000234.1 GCA_947460365.1 Sphingobacteriia bacterium
ATGTTGAATTGAAGAAGCCAGAAAATAGTGAACAATTATTAGCCAATATATACGTAAATGAATTTGGCAAGACCGATTTAAACCTCAACTTAAGCGCTAAAATCAATAAAAAATGGTCGGCCGGTTTGTTATTACACGACAATTTTTTAAGCAACAAAACGATCGATTTTAATAAAGATGGATTTAGAGATTTGCCAACCGGAAATCAGTACAGCATTGTAAACCGCTATAAATATGATAATGGATTGGGATGGATGACACAATTTGGATTTAAACTGATGAAAGATAAACGAGAGGGCGGACAAGTAAATTTTACTGAAGCAACAGATAAATATACTACCAATAGCTATGGCCTGGGAATAAACACTGACCGCTATGAAGCATTTGCTAAAATAGGATATGTATTCCCGCAAAAAGTTTATAAAAGTATTGGTTTGCAAATTGCAGGAATCAGTCACTCACAAGACTCGTATTTTGGTTTTACCAATTATACTGCCCGTCAGCAAAGTTTTTACAGCAACTTAATTTATCAGTCGATCATAGGAACAAGCGCGCACAAGTTTAGAACGGGCTTTAGTTTTCAATACGATGATTACCAAGAAAATTTTAAATCCATTGATTATAGTAGAAAAGAAATAGTACCCGGTGGATTTTTTGAGTACACCTATACACCCGACAATATATTTACATTGGTAGCTGGTTTACGGGCAGACCAGCACAATATTTTTGGCACATTTATCACGCCACGATTAAACCTTCGATTTGAGCCGGCAAAGGGTACCATCATCAGAATAAGTGGCGGAAGAGGACAAAGAACAGCCAATATTTTTGCAGAGAATATGGGTGTTTTTGTGAGTGCCAGAACAGTTAACATTATTGCTCCCGAAAAAAATAAACCGTACGGATTAAATGCAGAAGTAGCCTGGAATAAAGGCATTGGCTTAGATCAGAAATTTAGGTTGTTTGGTAGAGATGGGATGTTTAGTGTAGATGCGTTCTCCAATGATTTTACCAATCAGGTAGTAGTAGATATGGAGAAAGCAAGACAGGTTAAATTTTATAATTTGAAAGGAACATCAACTTCTACCAGCTTTCAAACAGATCTAACGATCAGTCCAATTGCAAAATTAGATGTCCGCTTGGCCTATCGGTATTTCAATGTATTAACCACTTATGATAACAAACTATTACAACGCCCCTTTATATCTTCGAACAGAGCATTTATAAGTATTGATTATACCACCAATAACAATTGGAAATTTGATTATACGCTAACGCGTAATGGGGAAAAAAGAATTCCGGGCACAACAGATAATCCGGTGAATGATCAGTTAGCAGCTTATTCACCGGCCTTTATTTTAATGAGTGCGCAGATCAGTAAATCGGTTGGTACAAAACGACAAATGGATTTTTATATAGGCGCAGAGAATATGACCAATTTTTTTCAGGAAAAAACAATTATTGCAGCTGATCAGCCATTCAGTAACTATTTTGATGCATCCATGATTTGGGGGCCGGTTAATGGGAGGATGATATATGCCGGATGGAGACTAAAAATTAAATAAAATCACCGTAGCCTTACTGTAAACGGGTGAATAAAGCTAATATTTTTAGTTTTGTTCACCCGTTTTGAATTGGTAACAATTTGGTAACATTGAGATGGAAATAATGCGTAAACAGTACAGTTCCTTTGCAGAATTCAACTGAGTTTCATCATTGATAACTAAGCTTAACCAATAAATATTGCTCAGCTTATTACCTAATTGCATATTATAAATAACCAAAAACAATACCATGGACTTTAATTCAATTATGAAAATTTTTTTACCGAAAGACAGAGTATTCTTTCAATTGTTTGAAGATGTTGCTATACATGTAGAACAAATGGGAGAAAAATTAAAAGAAATGGTAACAGAGCCGGATACAGATAAAAGAGCAAAAATACTTGCCGAGATAGAAGACCTAGAGCATAAAAATGATGATTTAACGCACAATATTTTTACCGAGTTAGGAAGAAATTTTATTACCCCATTTGATAGAGAAGATGTGCATTATTTAGCCACTTCATTAGATGATATTGCCGACTATATTTACGCATCGGCTAAGAAAATTAATTTTTATAAAATTAATCCGAACGATACAGGCATACATAAGTTAGCTGAATTGATTTTACAAGGTACCATTGAAACAAAAACTGCAGTTTCCGGACTACGCAACATGAAAAATGTAAAGGAAATGACGGAGGCCATGATTAAAATTAATAGTATTGAAAACCAGGCGGATGATGTATTTGACATGAGCATTGAAAAGTTATTTGAGCAAGAAAACGATTTCAAAGAAGTGATTAAGAAGAGAGAGATTTACCAGGTAATGGAAATAGCAACAGATAAGATTGAAGATGTTTCTAACGTAATCGAATCTATTATTATCAAGTACGCTTAATAAATTAAACAATGACACTATTAATAATTATTATTGCGCTTGCGTTGATATTTGATTACATCAATGGTTTTCATGATGCAGCCAACTCAATTGCAACTGTTGTATCCACAAAAGTATTAACACCGTTTCAGGCAGTATTATGGGCGGCGCTATTCAATTCAGTTGCTTTTTTTATATTCAAAGACCATGCAGTTGCCAACTCAATCAGCAAAACTGTTTATAAGGATTTTATAACCTTGCCGGTTATATTTTCTGGTTTACTTGCTGCCATTTTCTGGAACTTGCTTACTTGGTGGTATGGAATTCCTTCTTCTTCATCGCATACACTAATTGGTGGATTTGCAGGAGCAGCAATAGCACATGCTTTAACGATTAAAGGCATTGGCTATTCATGGGCAAAAATTGTAGACTCTGAAACTATTTTAAAAACCATACTTTTTATATTTTTAGCACCAATTATAGGAATTATAATTTCTATGTTTATTACGCTGGTCACCATCATGCGAAATATATGGTACAGGTTGCTGATTATTTCGTGTGTAACCTTTTTAACAGTGATTTTATTTGATCGTTTTGAAGATAATAAAATACATGAAAATGTTCGGAAGTTTTATAGCATAGATAAGTACAGCAAAGAAATTAAATCAATTAAAGAAGAATTAGCTTTAAAGAAAAATGATACTGTATTACAAGGTAAACTCACTTTAAGCGAAGAAAAGTTAGCCAAAGCAAATGAATATTATGCTCATCTAAATAGTTATTTAAGTGATTTCGACCAATTAGGAGCTGCTAATGTTGCAAAAATAGCAAAAGACAGTGGTTGGCTAAATTCTTTAGCTGTTAGCAAAATAAAAGACGCTGCAAGAAATGCAAACGACTTTTTAGTACTAGAAGCAAAAGCACCAGAAAATGCAACTATTAAAAAGGAATATGACATTGCCAAAAACAAAACGGAGGAATATAAAATACCTTTAAAATTATACTTAGCAGGTACCATTGGTATTGATAGTGCACTTACTGCAATGCATGCAATTTATCCGATACAAGCTAAAAATTTGGAAAAAGTAAAAACTAAAATTGTTCAGTTCAATATCCAAAAATCATTTGAAGGTGAAATTGATAAAGCAGATAATACTGTTATTGTAAATGGCATTATTGGAACAGCCATATTGTTTATGTTGATTTACCTATATGTTGAAAAATTCAAAACGCCTACTGCTTATACCATTGCAAATATGTTTAAAAAATTGCAGTTATTTAGTTCAGCTGCTTTTAGTATTGGTCATGGTGGAAATGATGCGCAAAAGGTAATGGGTATTATTGGAGCTGCGCTTATATCAAGTGGACTCATTCAAGACTTTAGTCAATTACCGAATTGGGTACCAGTTGCTTGCTATTTAGCTATTGGATTAGGCACTATGAGTGGTGGTTGGAAAATTGTAAAAACCATGGGATCTAAAATTACCAAGGTAACCCCATTAGAAGGTGTAGCCGCCGAAACAGCTG
>CANHJH010000235.1 GCA_947460365.1 Sphingobacteriia bacterium
GAACTTCTCATCTACCCCAATGATCTTAGATAAAATTTTTACTGGTAAAATAAGAGTGCAGTTACTCACCAAATTGCTACTCAACCCGGCTAGTACCGTGTATTTGCGCGGTTTAGAACGTGACTTAGGTGTAAGTAGTAATACAGTGCGTTTGGAATTGAATAAGTTATCGGACATGCAATTAATACAGGAGCAGACCGATGACGAAAACACAAAAACAAAACATTACGCTGTAAATACAAAACATCCCATGTTTAAAAGTTTAAGGG
Source organism: Sphingobacteriia bacterium (assembly GCA_947460365.1). Classification (GTDB taxonomy): domain Bacteria; phylum Bacteroidota; class Bacteroidia; order Chitinophagales; family Chitinophagaceae; genus Sediminibacterium. The sequence continues at coordinate 270 of CANHJH010000235.1, forward strand.
GGGTGATAATGCAATATGTTGGTTTGGATCAGATTATTGAAAATGTATTGGATAAGTTGGGAAATGTGGATGAAGTATACCTAACTGGAGATTTAGCCTTAGGAAAAAATAATCCCTTTGTGGATTTGGTAATAGTGGGTGATGTTGATAAAAGCTATTTGTATCAATTAATTGAAAAGGCAGAAACCTTGATTGATAAAAAAATACGCGTAGCCTTATACCAACCCCTGGAGTTTACCGAAAAAATGTTGAAGGATGTTGGGGTGTTTATGAAGTTAATGGGGTAGGAATTTGGATTAGTGTGGTCCACACTAATTTGGAGTATTCCCAGATAAACTTAATTCATTAATAACATGATAATCAATCACTTTACATATTTAATTTTTTATTTATGGGTTACCAGAAAGGGTTGAAAAACAGGTTGAATGTGCGCAGTTTTGTGCGTTATTTTAAAGAATAATATTAAATTTTTTTACTGTGAATGTTTTAAATCTTATTGGAAGAACTAATCCATTATTTGAATCAGATATTAAGGCTAATTCTTTAGCGTTAAATAGTATTGTAGAAGCATCAACATTTCTTGTTATTGGGGGTGCTGGATCAATAGGACAGGCTGTAGTAAAAGAAATATTTAAAAGAAACCCACAAAAACTTCATGTTGTTGATATTAGCGAAAACAATATGGTAGAATTGGTAAGAGATATAAGAAGTTCATTTGGGTATATTAAAGGCGATTTTAGAACATTTTCCTTAGATATTGGATCATTAGAATATGATGCATTTATTAAGAGTGATGGGAAATATGATTATGTACTAAATCTTTCTGCATTAAAACATGTTAGAAGCGAAAAAGACCCTTTTACATTAATGAGGATGATAGATGTAAATGTATTTAATACCATTAAGACAATTAAGCAATCTATCGAAAATAAAACTAAAAAATATTTTTGTGTTTCAACCGACAAAGCAGCTAATCCGGTTAACATGATGGGCGCCTCTAAAAGAATAATGGAATTGTTTTTAATGCGAGAAAGCCAGAATATTTCAATTTCAACTGCAAGGTTTGCAAATGTGGCTTTTTCGGATGGCTCATTATTACATGGCTTTAATCAAAGAATTCAAAAAAAGCAACCTATAGTTGCACCTAATGATATTAAACGTTATTTCGTAACTCCACAAGAGTCTGGCGAGCTCTGTTTAATGTCATGTTTGCTTGGTGAGAATAGAGATATCTTTTTTCCTAAGTTGAGTGAAAATCTACATTTAATTACTTTTGCAGAAATATCAAAAAAGTATTTAAATGATTTGGGTTACGAGCCATATAAATGTGTAACAGAAGAAGAGGCTAGAGCGTTGATAAATATATTACCCTCGGAAAAAAAATGGCCTTGTTTATTTTCTAAGAGCGATACTACAGGCGAAAAAGATTTTGAAGAATTTTATGTTAAAGGAGAAAAATTAGATTTAGATCGCTTTGAAAATCTAGGAATTGTAAAAAGTAATTTAGACTTTGATGATAGTAAATTAAATTTATTCGTTGATAATATTACTACTTATAAAAAGGATTTAGTTTGGGATAAGGATAAGTTACTAAATGAGTTCGTAAAAATCATTCCTGATTTTGACCATAAGGAAACTGGCAAATATTTAGATTCCAAAATGTAATGAAAGATTTTAAGAAAATAACTGATTTTATAAAGGGTTTATTTCCAGGTTTTGAAAAAATCCCACTACATGCTCCCATTTTTAATGGTAATGAGAAAAAATATGTAATTGAAACAATTGATTCTACATATGTTTCTTCGGTTGGCTCATTTGTAAATAGATTCGAAGAAATGATGTGTGAAATAACTGGAGCAAAATATGCAATAGCAATTGTAAATGGAACAAGTGCTCTACATTTATCAATGATTCTAGCAGGCGTAGAAGACAAAGACGAGGTCCTATCTCAAAGTTTAACATTCATTGCAACCTGCAATGCTATAAGTTACTTAAATGCTACTCCTGTTTTTATTGATATCGATAAAGATACACTTGGCATGTCTCCTAATTCATTATTGAATTTTCTGGAGCAATACGCAGAGAAAAAAAATGATGGCTTTACTTATAACAAACAAACTGGTAAAAGAATCAAAGTATGCATTCCGATGCATAGTTTTGGATTCCCATGCAGAATTGATGAAATCAGTAAAATTTGCAAACAGTATAATATCGTATTGATTGAGGATGCTGCTGAGTCAATAGGTAGTTATTATCAAGAAGTACATACTGGCCTTTTTGGACTGATGGGGACATTTAGTTTTAATGGTAATAAAACAGTTACCTGTGGCGGGGGCGGAGCAATTATCACAAACGACGCTGAGATTGCAAGAAAAGCAAAACACTTAAGTACTCAAGCTAAGGTTTCACATCCATGGTCATTTATACACGATGAAATTGGCTTCAATTATAGAATGCCAAATATAAATGCTGCATTGGCATGTGCCCAGCTAGAACAATTGAATTTATTTGTAGAAAGCAAAAGAATATTAGCAAAGCAATATGCTCAACTTTTTGATCAAAATAATCTTCAATATGTTAAAGAAATAAATGGAGCAAAAGCCAATTTTTGGCTCAACACACTCATATTAGAAAGTAGTGAAGAAAGAGACTTGTTTTTAGAATTTACGAATTCTAATGGAGTAATGTCAAGACCGGTGTGGAATTTAATGCATACGCTTCCAATGTTTGAAAATTGTTTTAAAATAGACTTGTCAAATAGTATATGGATAGCGGATAGGCTAGTTAATATCCCAAGTAGTGTAAGATGGTAATTAAAAATGTAATTATTGGATATGGTGGACACGGGTTTGTGGTGTTAGATTCTTTAAAAAGCAATGGAATAATCGTATCTGCATATTGCGAAAAAGAAATCAAAGTAAAAAACCCTTTTGGATTAACCTATTTAGGAGAAGAAAATTCCCCTGCAATAATTGCCGAGTTGCAATTATATAATACATATTTAGGTATTGGAAGTAATGTAGTTCGTAATAAAATATACAATTATTTCACGCAGCATAATATCAATATGCCTTCGGTCATTCATAGACAGTCAATCGTTTCAACGAGTGCTATAATTGAAAACGGATCTGTTATAATGCCAGGAGTAGTAATAAACGCTTTCGTAAAAATTGGTAAAGCAGTTATTTGCAATTCAGCTGCTGTTATTGAGCATGAATGTGAAATTGGAGATTTTGCGCATATTGCTCCAGGAGCAGTTTTGGCGGGGGGTGTAAGGGTTGGGGCTAACTCATTTATAGGAGCAAATTCAGTTATAAAGGAAGGAGTAAACATAGGAGAGAATGTAATTGTGGGAGCGGGTTCAGTTGTAATACATGATATTCCTAATCAAAAAAAAATAGTAGGTAACCCTACTAGGTTTATTTAAAATGAAAAAAGTTATAATTATTGCAGAAGCCGGCGTAAATCATAATGGTAGTTTAGAACTAGCAAAGCAATTAATAGATGCAGCAGCGGAGGCCAAAGCCAATTACGTAAAGTTTCAGACTTTTAAAGCAGATAAACTAGTAAGTAAGAAAGCAGAAAAAGCAGCTTATCAAAAAACCAATACAGATAAGCAAGAAGAAACTCAATATGCTATGCTCAAAAAGTTAGAAATCCCTAATGAATGGCA
>CANHJH010000236.1 GCA_947460365.1 Sphingobacteriia bacterium
AATGCCTTCAATAATTTATAACCTGTTGCAGCAGCCATGGTAGGTACTGCTAAAAAAAAGGAAAATTCAGCAGCCAGGTTTCTGCTGAGTTTTTGTTGCATACCGCCAATAATACTGGCTGCACTTCTGCTAACACCCGGAATCATTGCAACACATTGCCATAAGCCAATTAATAATGCTTTAGGATAACTGATGTGATCTTCTGTATTGATGTTGGGTGATTTAAACAAAGCATCAACAAATAAAAGGATTATGCCACCCACCAATAGGGTAATTGAAACTGTTAAAGGACTTTCTAGTAATTCGTCGATCTTATCATTTAGCAGTGCGCCTAAAACAAGCGCAGGTATTACGGCAACTATTAGTTTAACATAAAAATGCCAACGGTTAAGCGGAAAAAATCTTTTTCTGTAAAGCACCAAAACAGAGAGTATGGCACCCAATTGAATGGCAATTTCAAAAAGCTTGGTGAAATCATCTTTGGCAATGCCCATAAAAGAGCTGGTAATAATCATGTGGCCGGTAGAGGAAATGGGTAAAAATTCGGTAATTCCTTCTACAATGGCAATAACAATCGATTCGAAAATAGTCATGGCATTAGCGTTTAAATTCATCAATCAATGAATAAATATATCATTAATAGGTTGAATAGTGCATAAAAAAAGCGGTAATTATACCGCTAGTATTATTTTTAGTCTTGCTGAATATAGTTTAAGCTTCTTTATTGCTCTTTTTGAAGATGGCAAATACTTCAACCAATAAGCCTACCACAATTAAAACTGGCGCAATCGTAATTCTGGTAAAACTGTACACTTCATTTGTATTAAATTCGTTGGGATCTGCGCTTTTTCCTCCACTCATTAATATCATGCCCAATGCAATAATTATACCGCCAACAATCATCCAGATATAATTTTCTTTAGCAAAAAGACTATAAGGTTTATTGGTTGTTTTACTTACTGTTTTATTGATTACTTTACTCATTTTGTTTGTTTTGTATAGGTAAATTTATAAGTTATTTATCGAATTGTAGCATGCTCTCGGCTGAGAGCCACCTTTTTTCTACATACTATTTATAATTGTTGACGGTATAATTTCAACTTTAATAAAGTTCATCCAATTTCATTTTCAGGTATTTTAATACGCTTCTGTAAGTACTGAATACTGAAATTCCCACTCCCAAAATAGTTAAACCACCAAACAATAGCAAAGTAAGTTGCATATTTCTAATTGCCTTAAGTTGTGGAAACTGACTTTCCGCCCAGCCAATCAAGGTAAATAACAATACAATAGCTATGGAAGAGCTGATTAATCCGTTAATTAATGCTCTGATATTCAATGGTTTAGATATAAAACTTCTGGTAGCCCCCACCATTTGCATGGTTTTAATTAAAAAGCGATTACTGAACATCGCTAATCGAATGGTATTGTCTATGCTAACAATTACAATTAACCCCAAAAAGATAGCGATCACCAAAAATATCAATCCAATTTTTGAACTTCTTTCATTTAGGTTACTTACCAGAGATTGTGGGTATTGCAAATCGGTAATTTGGTTACCATAGGCTTGCATCAGTTCATTAGAAATATGGGTTAAGCTGTCTAGATTTACATATTCAGCTTTGGCATAAAAATCAATACTTTCCGGTAAGGGGTTCACGTCTAAAATTGTTGCCCAATCTTCATTATTCTCTTTGTTCCATATTTCTTTTGCAGAGTTTTTATCTACGTAAATAACATCTTTTGCGTAAGGTCTGGAAGCAATGAACTGTTGAATTTGGTTAATGGTGTCTTTATTTTGTGAACGTAAATATGCGCTTAATCGGATGTCTTCCTTAAAGGCATTACCAACAGCGTGAAGGTTTAGAAAGAACCAACCCATAATGCCCATAATAAATAAAACGATCGATACGCCTATGATGGTATAAATGTAGTTGGGCTTACTTCTTTTTAATGATGATCTTGCTTTATCTGCCATGGGTTTATTAATATTTTTACTAATTGCCGGGTAACCAAACTATTGTCTGAAACCAACCAGTACAAATGTACGGTTTTGATGGCTAATGACTTACATTTGCAACCACTAAATCGCTTTTTTATTAGATGAAATTGCCCGTTTTAGCAAGGTATTAGGTTAAAGAAATGTAAACAAAGGAAACCCTTCATGGAGTATCAATTTAGAACAATCGAGCAAAAATGGCAGGATAGCTGGAAAAAGTCCAACGCCTATCAGGTAAGTAATAACAGTAGCAAGCCAAAATATTATGTATTAGATATGTTTCCTTACCCAAGTGGAGCGGGCTTGCACGTTGGCCATCCATTGGGATATATTGCGTCTGATATTTTCAGCCGATTTAAACGTTTGAAGGGTTTTAATGTATTGCATCCGATGGGCTATGACGCCTTTGGCTTGCCTGCAGAACAGTATGCAATTGAGCATGGCGTTCACCCTGCTGTAAGTACGGTAAACAACATCAACACTTTTAGAAAACAGTTAGATAATATTGGCTTTTCTTATGATTGGGATAGAGAAGTAAGAACCTGTGAGCCCGGTTATTACAAATGGACTCAATGGATTTTCTTGCAGTTATTTGGTTCTTTCTTCAACAGACATACTCAAAAAGCGGAGAACATTGATGCCGTATTACTTAAAAGCTTTAACGCAGAAGGAAATACTAAGCATGCATGTCCTGCTAATGAAAAATTAAAATTTTCAGCAGCTGAATGGAAATCATTTTCTGAAAAAGAGCAGCAAGACATTTTAATGCAGTACCGCCTTGCATTTTGTGGCCACGGTGAAGTAAATTGGTGCGAAGCTTTAGGAACAGTATTGGCCAATGATGAAGTGGTAAATGGAGTGAGCGAAAGAGGCGGACATCCTGTTGTAAAGAAAAAATTACGTCAGTGGTATTTACGTATTACAGAATATGCCGACAGATTGGTAACTGGATTAGAGCAAATTGAGTTTAGCGATGCAATGAAAGAAATGCAAACCAATTGGATTGGTAAAAGTTATGGCGCAGAAATAGATTTTGCTATTCAAACCACTGCAAATAAAATAGATGTTCCATTAACTGTTTATACTACCAGACCCGACACCATTTTTGGGGTAGATTTTATGGTAATAGCTCCGGAGCACGAACTAATTACTCTGATCACTACGGCAGCGCAAAAAGAAGCGGTAGATGAGTACCTCACTTACGTAAATAGCAGAAGCGACAGAGAAAGACAAGCAGAGAAAAAAATAACCGGTTGTTTTACGGGCGCTTATGCCATTAATCCGTTTAACGGTGTTCCAATACCCATTTGGATTTCGGAGTATGTATTGGCCGGTTATGGCACAGGGGCTATTATGGCTGTGCCTTGTGGTGATGAACGCGATTTTAAATTTGCGCAACATTTTAATATTCCTATAACTAACATTTTAGGAGATCAGTTCAATGGAACAGAAGCCAATAATACCAAGGATGCGGTACTTGCCAATAGCGATTTTTTGAATGGAATAGTTATGCGCAACGCTATTGAAATAGTGATCAATAAATTGGTAGAAAAAGGCATCGGGAAGAAGAAAACTAATTTTAAAATGCGTGATGCAGCATTCAGCCGTCAGCGTTATTGGGGAGAGCCTTTTCCTATCATTTGGAAAAATGGTATTGCATACCCTTTATCAGAAAATGAACTTCCTTTATTATTACCTGAAGTAGATAGTTATAGTCCGGGACCAGAAGGAGAAGGTCCGTTGGCAAATATTGCAACATGGACGGCCCGTGAATTAGAAACCAATACCATGCCCGGTTATGCAGGAAGCAGTTGGTATTTTCTTCGTTACATGGATCCACATAACGATCAAACATTTTGTGATAGAAAAGTAAGCGATTATTGGAATCAGGTAGATTTATATATTGGCGGAACGGAACATGCAGTGGGGCATTTATTG
>CANHJH010000237.1 GCA_947460365.1 Sphingobacteriia bacterium
CTTCCTGTATTATGAAGCGGTACACATTTTAACCATGAATTTATTAAAAAAAGCATTTTAAACCACTAAATGGTAGACAACAGGGGATAAGTAAGAAAAAATATCAAAATGTGCAATAAATTGCACATATATTTGTATTTGTAGGCAATATTCGTAAATTTGTACAAAATAAAGCAATATGTCGCACCTTTCTATAGTAATTAAACAAATAAAAGATAGAAGAGAAATGCTGAAGCTTACACAAGAAGCTTTAGCTGATCTAACGGGGGTTGGGCTTCGTACCATAAAGCAGTTGGAGGCGGGTAAAGCAAATCCAACCTACAAGACTTTACAAGAAATCGCCGATGTGCTCGGATTGGAACTGGTTCTACAGGTAAAAAAACTCAATAGCATATGAGATCAGGCCAAGTGTTTTATAAAAACGAATTAGCTGGTACGCTGACTCAACTAGATAACGGAAGTTTTCTTTTTCAATATGATGAACAGTGGTTGATTGACAGCAACAAGCCATCAATAAGTTTGACCATGCCAAAAACCAAAATGGAATTTCAATCAGCTACACTTTTCCCATTTTTTTTCAATTTCATTCCAGAAGGGGTGAACAAGCGTTTGATATGTAGTAAAAAAAGAATAGATATTAATGATTATTTCGGCATTTTACTAGAGGTTGCTGGTGGTGATACGATAGGTGCGGTTAAAATTATTAAAACGATATGAAACGTTTAATATGGAAATAAATAGATGTCCGGGAACATTAGCTGCAGGGTTTACTACATACAGTAGAACATGTATAAAGCGTGTTTTTAATGGAAGTAAAGTAAATCATATGCTGCCGTATGCTTCTTTGCAGTCCAATCAAAATAGTGATGATTCTTTTGAAGAGAATGCAACTCGTATGTCTATCTCAGGGGTGCAGGAAAAGTTTTCAATCATTCAATTGAAAAATAAGGTCCGTTTAACTAAGGAAGGTGAGCAAGGCACGCATATATTAAAACCTATTCCAAATGTATCAAAAAACGCAGATCAAATGCCTGCGAATGAGCACTTAACCATGCAAATTGCCCAACAAGTATTTGGCATTGAAACAGCAGAGAATGCATTAATCTTTTTTGGAAATGGGGATCCAGCCTATATCACTAAAAGATTTGATGTGAAACCTGATGGACTCAAGTTGGCTCAAGAGGATTTCGCATCTCTTGCTGGCATGAGTCCGCAAACCCATGGAACAGATTATAAATACCTAGGTAGTTATTGGGATATATTTGAACTCATGCGTACAAATTTGCCAAGCTATAAAGTCGAATCGCTCAAATTATTCAAATTGTTGATATTCAATTATTTGTTTTCAAATGGAGATGCTCATTTGAAGAACTTTTCAATTATTGAAACGCCACTAGGAGATTTTAAATTGAGTCCAGCTTATGATCTTTTAAACAGTCGCATCCATATTGAAGATAAAGATTTTGCTTTAGAGGAAGGTTTAATCCCAGCAAGAATGGGACAAGGTAATGTTGCAAAACAATTTCAAAGCTTAGCTGGTCATGCAGGTATACAAGAGAAACAAATGAATGCTATCTTAGCCTTGATGGTATCTAAATCTGATGAGGTAAAAAAACTAATAGATGCCTCATTTCTAAAAGAGCAAATTCAAAGAAGTTATTTACAAACTTACCAGATGAGATTAAATAAACTTAAACAAGAGTAATTAATTTGCTTCAGCCCTGAGTCCCTGAAAGTAAACTTTGATTTTGAGCCTAATCCATAATTGCCCGATAGGGTTAAACGATAAACCAGCCCATTCCCAAGTCATTGTTCTATCATGGAAAACTGTAAAGCTATATCCGTATAAGACCCTACCCAATCAAAATATACATATATTCATTATTTTTGCTACAGTTATTTATTCATCTTTTAACTACTAATATTGACTTTCGACTTATTATTATACGGTTTGGGTGGTCATGGTAAAGTGATGATTGAATTAGCGCAACTACTGGGCTTACACAACATTGGTGTTTTTGATGACAACGATCATTCCTCCATCCAAATAGAAGGCGTTCAATTTTTAGGGGTTTATAATGCGGAAATAGCTCCCCAAGCGCCAATAATAATTGCTATTGGCAACAACATCATTCGTAAAAATTTGGCAAATAAAATCAAACATAAATTTGCTATACTAATACATCCATCGGCGGTAGTATCGCCCACCGCAAGTATTCAGGAGGGAACAGTGATATTGTCTAATGCAGTAATACAGGCCAATGCGGTCATAGGAGCACATGGTTTAATTAATGCATCGGCAGTGGTAGATCACGATGTGGTGTTGGGCAATTTTGTACACATACGTCCATTAGCTTTTATCGGAAGCAACTCCACCATTTCATCAGAAACCACTATTAATCCCTTGCAGGTAATAGAACGGAATACCCATATTTAAGGCACCACCCTAACTAACTATATTAGTCAAAAATGTGCATTAACGGATACTTAAAATTACCCATTATCAATTGTCAATTACCCATTATCAATTGTCAATTATCAATTACCCATTATCAATTATCAATTGTCAATTATCAAAGTTTCTTCACCACAAACTCCGGCGCATATTTCACCACCATTGCAATAATTTTCCAAATCAGGTTCGGATATACTTCAAAAGATTGTTGGTTTTTAATGATGGAAGCCGCTACCATATTGGGTTGCACTGCAATACCCGGGATGCTTAAATGCGCCGTCATTTTAGTGGCAACTACGCCCGGAGTAATAGCCTGAACTTGTATGCCACTATTTTTTAGTTGTTGTCTTAAGCCAAATAAGTATTGATGAAAGCCACTTTTGCTGGAGCCATAGGCAAAATTAGATAAGCGGCCTCTTAAACCTGCTATTGAGCTGATGCCAATAATTCTCTCCAGAAATGGATTATGATCATGTACAATAGCATTTAAAACAGCTACTGCACCAGTATAGTTTACGGCAATCATTTCTTCCATTTTTTTGGAGTCTTGCTGGCAGGCTTCATTATCGTACAAAATTCCGGCGGCATATAAAACCCATTTAGGTTTAGCAGGTAACGATTGAATAAATGATTCAGCAGAATCGGTCGCCAAAACATTATAGAACAATACTGTAGACCGAGCAGACAAGCCATTTTGTTCAACAAATAAATTTAGTTCGGCCGTATTTCTGGAAGCTAAAATTAAATGTCCATTAGGGAATTGTTGTACATAAGCCAATGCAGCTTGTTTGGCAATATCACTGTTAGCGCCAATAATTAAAAAAACATCTTGCATAGTTTGTTGAAGTCGGATGGATAAATTAGATACAAAGGGGGCTTTAATAGCAGGCCTGTTGGGGTATTGTTGTAGATACAGTGGCCCCTTTAATCGGGCATCTTTGGTTAGATAAATTTTACCTCCCAAATTGGTTACAATGGCATCTAACTCATCCAGTATTGCCCATATCTTGGGGGATATTTTGATGTCTAATGCAAGGGTATAACCCTCCATAGGAAATTGCAGATAATTGTTTTCCGGTGCTTTCCCAAAGAGTTTTAGTACGGCTAAAAAAGACCCCATCTGATGATGAGCAAGTATTTGCAAAATTTGTTGAATACCTTCAAACGAAGTAGATTTTGGTAACACAAACTGATATTGAATAAAGCCATTTTGACCATATATTTTATTCCAGTTATTTATTTTATCTAACGGAAAAAAGAAGGGGTCATAATGTAAAATGGCATCAGTTGAATTAGAGGATGGTTTAAAATAAAAAAGAAAATTGAACAGTTGGATGAAAAATGAATTCAGGAACCAGGAAGGCAGAAAAAACGGCACGCGCAAAAACGGTTGCGCATGTACCTTTAAAAGTGGTTGATGCTTCACC
>CANHJH010000238.1 GCA_947460365.1 Sphingobacteriia bacterium
GATTTATTCTCCCCTCATCAATCTGCTCCAACTAAAGTAGAAGCATCAACAACTTTTGATGCAGCTATTTCAAATGAATTGATGCCTACACTCAGTGAAACAAATGCTGAAGTACAGCAAACTACTGATGAGTCGGAATCTATGGTATTACATTTTGAATTAAGCAATGAAATTACTGGCCCAGTAAACAAAGTAGATCCATTTATAGAGGAAACAAAAAACGTTGCTGCTGACCGAACACAAAGTTTTATTGCAAGTGACAATACTACATCCGTTTTAAATAAAGGGTTTTTAAGCAAACCTGCGAATATTTACGAGGAGGAGATAAACACCCCTCAACAACATACGCCTAATTTAATTATACAAGAAGAGCAGGAAGAGCCGCTTTACAATATGCAAATTATTGAAAAGGAAGAAGCAGAACCTGCAATTGTTGAAAAAATGGATACAGTTCAACAGCCTGCTTCCTATTTTGCAGGTGCTGTATATAATGATGAAACAGAAGATAAAAAAAGAAAGACAGCAGAAAGAATTCAAAAGCTAAGAAACCTGTCTTATAATACCAATGAGGTGAACAGTGAATATGATTCAGTTCCTGCCTATGTAAGAAGAAATATGGATTTATTTGGAAATACTATGTCATCGGTTGAAAATTTTTATAGTATGTACACTGTCGGAAAAGAGGATAATAACCAATCACCTATTTCCAGTATCAATACTTTTTTAGATGGTAAAAAACCCGACTAACCCCTTATATATTAATTTGGTTTAATCATTGATTTCAGTTGTTACCTCCCGATACCATCGGGAGGTTTTTTTTGTAAAACTTTTTACATATTTAACTGTTATAAAAAATAAAAATATGCCCACAGTACTAATCACAGGAGGAACCGGTACAATTGGTAAAAGGCTAACGGCTTTACTCTTACAGAAAGGCTATTCCGTTAACATCCTTTCTCGTGAAAAAAAGCAATCCTCCAACCCCAAGTTGCATTATTATCAGTGGGATATTAATAATCAAACCATTGAGCAGGAAGCTGTACAGTCTGCTAATTTTATTATTCATTTAGCAGGAGCAGGAGTAGCAGATAAGCGATGGACTGCCACCAGGAAAAACGAAATTAAGCAAAGCCGAATCAATAGCTGTATGTTAATTGTTGATACCTTACTTCATACTCCTAATAAAGTGGAAGCAATTGTAAGTGCCTCAGCTATCGGTTGGTACGGTCCGGATTCTCCTGATACAATTAAGCATGGTTTTAATGAAACAGACCCTGTGTATCCCGACTTTTTAGGCGAAACTTGCAAAGGTTGGGAAGATAGCATAGCACCGGTGGTATCAATGGGTAAAAGATTGGTCATATTAAGAACAGGTATCGTTCTAAGTAATGATGGTGGCGCTTTAGTGGAATTTAAAATGCCGCTAAAATTTAAACTGGCAACAATATTGGGCAATGGAAAACAAATGATCAGCTGGATTCATATCGATGATCTTTGCAATCAATACATTTTTGCAATAGAAAATCCTGCTATGCATGGAGTGTATAATGCAGTTGCTCCATCACCGGTTTGTAATAAAGAATTAATCATTACGCTGGCCAAACGAATATGCGGTAAGTATTTTATGCCGTTTTATGTCCCATCTTTTTTGCTAAAAATAGTGTTAGGGGAAATGAGTATAGAAGTACTTAAAAGTACCACTGTAAGCGCCCAGAAAATCATCAATCAAGGGTTTTACTTTGAATACCCCCTCATCAATAATGCAATAATTTCACTTACTACAAGAAAACTATAGAATGTCTCTTTTTTGATGAACTTTATAGCATACACCCCAAATGAGTGTGGTCATGATTAGCGTAAATAATATCTGTTCCGGCACAATTTGTAATGCAGCTTCATATTTAGTTTTAGCATCTGCCCCAAAATTACCCACAAATGCAGGGGAAACCAATATCTTATCAGAAACTTCAAATGGTAGGAATCTGGCGATTGGGATATTTTTTACGGTTAAATAACCTACTAAAATATTTTCTACTATCAAATAATAAAACAGAAATATGCCCAATGCCATAAAGGCTTTTTTTATAAAGTAGCCAAGTATAAATGCGATGGATAGCTGCGCAAAAGTTTGAAAATAAAACAAAGGAATATAATACAATTGTTCTAAGCATTTGTTCCAGTTTTCAGCATCTGTATTAAATCCAAATCCAATTGCAACGCCAATTTCAACTAAAGTAACAATAAATGAAACGATAATAACATCTATGAGTTTACTGCTGATGAACTCAGTACGACTCCAGCCATCAATAATATTCTGACGGTTGGTTTTAAAACTATATTCATTGGTAACCAACATGATCACCAATATAGCCGGTAAGAATATAAAGTGAGAAGAAAAATATGCAGTGGTATGCCATGTTTCTGGAAATGAAAAAGGATTGCCCAGAAATGTTTTTGCCAGTTGGTTGGCCATATCTTTCCCCTTGGTTATATTCTTATAAATAAAATAAAAGCCCGTATTGATTCCCGGATATGATAGCAGTATAATTGCCAACATCCACCAAAATGCCCTATATCGCTTTATCTTAAGCCATTCAATTTTAAGTAGTAATAACATGAATTTTATTTTAGTCGTTGGTCAATTCAAAAAATTTCGTCTCTAAACTTTTTCTTTTATTCAATAACAGGTTTAATGTAATACCCTTGCTGAAACAAAATTGATTAATTGCTTCCAGATCAGCTGATCCTGATGGGAAATGAACCTGTAAAAGATTGGGTTCTTCTTTTATAGAAAGGTAATTGCCCATTTCAACAATGCAATTTTTTAGTTCACTTAAATTGGCAGCACTTATTTCCACTATATCTTCGTTGCGTAAAACTTCATTAACAGTGCCAGATGTAAGCAATACTCCTTTTTTTAGTATAGCAACATGCGTGCAAATTTTTTCAATTTCATCTAATAAGTGGCTCGAAATAATAATGGTAAATCCTTGTTTTGCAAGAGTTTGAATAAGGGTTCTGATTTCTGCAATTCCCACCGGATCCAAGCCATTGGTTGGCTCATCCAGCAACAATACTTCCGGATTTCCTAATAAAGCAGCGCCAATAGCCAATCTTTGCTTCATGCCCAAGCTATAAGTACTGAATTTACTTTTCTTTCTTTCTGATAAATTAACTGCTGACAGTACTTCTTCAATATCTTTTGCATTGCCTCTGCCACTGATAGCTTGTGTTATTTTTAGATTATTTTCACCGGATAAATAATGGTAGAAATTAGGCGTTTCTAAAAGGGCACCTATTCTTTTTCTTTGAGATGAATCATTGGGTTTGCCAAACCAACTGTAATTACCTGTGTTAGATTTTAGGATATCTAAGATGATACTCATTAAAGTGGTTTTGCCACTGCCATTGGGGCCCAATATACCAAATACACTCCCTTTGGGAATTGATAAAGAAACATTATTCAGGGCGGTAACCGATTGATAATGTTTGCTGATGTTATTAATCGACAAAACTGTTTCCATATATGAAAATTCAGACAACTACTTTTTTGTAGTATTTGAAAATCTAATATAGAAACAGTTTTTTATATTTTTGTTTTTTATTTTTTAGATATTTAATTTCTAATGGGTCTTCCGCTTTTTAGTACGCTTTGAATTCTTTCCAATGTTTTCTTTTCACCACATAAACTTAAAAAAGCTTCTCTTTCCAAATCCAATAAATATTGTTCACTGACTAAACTTTGTTCACTTAAGTCGCCACCGCACATTACATATGCTAATTTTTTTGCCACCAATGCATCATGTTCAGTTGCATAGCCACCACGCCACATTCCATTAATACCGGCAAGCATTGCGCCTA
>CANHJH010000239.1 GCA_947460365.1 Sphingobacteriia bacterium
CGCATTATTGTGGAGCAAATGCTGAACACAAAAAAATTGGATAAACATTTTTGCTTAAATGTAAATATTCCGAAAGGGAGCGAGAAACTAATTAAAGGAATTAAAATTTGTCACCAGGCCTACGCTAAGTATGAAGAGAAATTTGATGAGCGAAAAGATCCACATGGCAGAAAATATTTTTGGCTAACCGGTGAGTTTGTCAACTTCGACAAAAGCAAACAAAGTGATGTGTGGGCGCTAAAGAACAATTTTGTGAGTGTGGTACCTGTGCAATTTGATTTAACCAATTATACGTTAAAACAACAACTAGAAAAAACCTGGAAATTATAATGTTCAATAAAGACAATTTAAAATTTGGTTTAATACTCGGTATTATTGCCCCTGTATTTGGTTTACTCTTTTACTATTTCTGGCAATTCCGTTTATTCACTTTGAAAGAATTTTTTCAGGTATTAAACATGCAGAAATCCTTGTTAAGTGGCATTATCAGTATTGCACTAATTGCTAATGCACTTATATTTACTTACTATATCAATAAGCATATAGATCAAACTGCAAAGGGCATTTTTATTGCAACTTGTTTTTATGCATTGATCACCCTTGGATTTAAGTGGTTTGGGTAAATTCAAAAGTAAAAAATCAAAAGACCAACCCATGAAATACTATATCATAGCAGGAGAAGCAAGTGGAGACTTACATGGGAGCAACCTAATTAAACAATTGCAACTAAAAGACACCAATATTTCCATCAGATGTTGGGGAGGCGACTTGATGGAATCTACCGGTGCTACGTTAGTAAAACACTATCGTGACCTTGCTTTTATGGGTTTTGCAGAAGTAATTAAAAATCTCCCGACTATTTTAAGCAACCTAAAATGGTGCAAAAAAGACCTACTGGATTTTAAACCGGATGCGATTATTTTAATAGATTATCCTGGCTTTAATTTGCGCATTGCTGAATGGGCCAAGCAACAAGGTATTCGGGTAATCTATTATATTTCACCACAAGTTTGGGCATGGAAGGCCAGTAGAGTTAAGAAAATGAAAGCCTGCATCGACCTGATGCTTTGTATAATTCCATTTGAAAAAGACTATTATAAAAATGTATGGAATTGGGAAGTGGAGTATGTAGGACACCCCTTGATTGAAGTGATTGAACAGTCAATAATCAACAATCAAAAGTCCAATGAAGAAGATAATATGTTGCATATCAACAACATTATTGCATTATTACCAGGTAGCCGAAAGCAGGAGATTGCTACCAAATTGCCTATCATGTTAAGTGTAGCAAAATTTTTCCCAGATTATCAATTTGTAATTGCGAAAGCTCCCGGACAAGAAGATTCTTTTTATGAACCATTTTTAACCGGCTTAATCAATGTAACTGTTGTAAAAAACAGCACCTATGAGTTATTGATGAAAGCCAAAGCGGCATTGGTTACCAGCGGTACTGCCACTTTAGAAACCGCATTATTTGGTGTTCCAGAAGTAGTTTGTTATAAAGGAAGTGCTGTTAGCTATCAGATTGCTAAACGCCTAATAAAAATCAAATTCATATCATTGGTTAATTTAATTATGGATAAACTGGTTGTAAAAGAATTAATACAACATGCATTAACTACCGACAATTTAGTTAGTGCATTGAAAGAAATTTTATTTGACGACGCAGTTAAACATCAGCTTTCTAAAGATTATACAGCGCTGCATAACAAACTTGCTGCAGGAGGGTTTGCTTCAAAGCAAGCTGCCGAAAAAATAATTGGCTTTCTGAAATCTTAATGAAGCATTGGCTTTATCACCAATCTAAATATGATGACCATTACAGCAACTAAGAACATAATAAGTGAAATTCGGTTCATGCCATGCATGTACTTCATCCACTGTGTTCTTGGCTCATTCGGATCTCTTTTTTTAATGTAGAGGTACTCGCCTATTTGTTTCCAGATACCCATATTGTAAATTTTAATTAAAGGTAATAACACTATTGCAATAATTTTCACTAAACATTTTAGCTACTTATTTGTTCAATTAATAAACGCTTATTCATGCAAAAATACCTGTTGATAGCTTGCACACTTTTTATTGTATCATTGAGCTATGCTCAGTTTAATCCTGCAACCATAGATATTATTCGTGATAAATATGGCGTGCCACATATATTTGGGAAAACAGACCCTGAAGTTTCTTACGGCTTAGCCTGGGCGCATGCAGAAGACGACTTTAAAACCATACAACAATCTTATTTAGCCGGCAAAGGAATGCTTGCTCAATACCAAGGCAAAAAAGGAGCCAGCATTGATTACATCATTCATTTATTAAGAATTCCCGAACTGGTTAACGAAAAATATGAATCAGATTTAAGCCCTGATTTTAAAAGATTATTAGAAGGATACTGCGCAGGTATAAATAGCTATGCGGCGAAACACACCGATGAAATATTGGTGAAAAATTTATTTCCTATAACGCCCAAAGACATGATTCAATATTCTGTGTTACAGCTCTGTGTGCTATCTGGAGCAGACAAAGCCTTATCAGCTATATTTGGTGGAACAGTTCCTTTATTAGAAAACTATAAAACAGCAGGCAGCAATGCATTTGCTTTTAATAGCCGGAAAACAGTGGACGGTCAGGTTTATTTAGACATCAACGCACATCAACCATTAGAAGGGCCTGTGGCATTTTATGAAGCACATTTATGCAGTGAAGATGGATGGAATATATTGGGAGCTAATTTTCCGGGAGCGCCTTCTATTTTACATGGATGTAATGAATATTTAGGATGGGCACATACGGTAAATGCACCGGATAAACTAGATATTTATCAATTAGAAATTAACCCAAACAATAAGTTACAATACAAATTTGATGGTAATTGGGAAACATTAGAAGAAAAAAACGCACCACTAAAAGTGAAAATTTCCGGTGTGAAAATTAATGTAAAGAAGAAGGTTTATTGGAGCAAATATGGACCAACCATCCTTACAGAGCGAGGTACATTTTCTATCAGAATGCCCGCACAAATGGATATAAGAGGATTAGAACAATGGTACAGATTTAATAAAGCGAAAAATTTTACAGAATTTAAATCTGCCCTAAATATGCTGGCTATACCGGGCTATAACATAGTATACGCAGATAAATTTGATACCATCTACTACATCAGTAATGGAAGAATTCCTGTGAGGAATAATCAATTTGATTGGAAGAAAACTTTACCAGGCAATACGTCTGCAACGCTTTGGAATCAACTACACCCCATTGATGCTTTACCGCAAGTTCTGCAACCATCTAGCGGCTATGTTTATAACACCAACCACTCTCCTTTTCATGCAACTGCAGGAAATGAAAATGCCATAGTAAAAGACATTACGATGGGTTATGAAACCCTTGAAAATAATCGCAGTAAAAGGTTTGAAGAGTTAATTAGTCCATTGCAGAAAGTTAGTTATGAAGATTTTAAACGCATTAAATTTGATAGAAAATTTCCTGCCCAGTTTGTATTTCCGTATAATATAGACAGTTTGTTTTTGATTGATGAACAAGCTAATCCTGAAATTGCCGATTTGATTGTACAATTAAAACAATGGGATAAAACAGGCAATGCCCAAAGCATTGGTGCTGGCACGTTTTTTATGGTATATGAAATGGCAAGAAAAAAGAATGCTTTGTTCTATGCGCAACAAACAATTACGATCAATCAGGCTATAGAAATTTTAAAAGAAGTGAAAGCAAGTATGTTGCAAGATTTTGGCCGAACTAATTTACAATTAGGAGAAATTCAAAAGCTAGTTAGAGGAAAAGTATCTCTACCGTTACCAGGCTTGCC
>CANHJH010000240.1 GCA_947460365.1 Sphingobacteriia bacterium
TTCAAGTTTATCCAACATCCCCTTAAGAAAAAACAAATCGGAAGAAAAACCGGTCCATTCTACCCCACCTTGTGGATTACAATAGATGGAATCTGCTGCACTACCTATATAATAACCCTTTTGAGCAATCACTTCCCCATGGGCAATAACAAATTTGCCTGCTTTTTTAAAATCAATTATTGATTTACGTATTTCTTCACTGGCAGCAAAACCGTTGGTATTATTGGCGCAAAGAATATACAATCCTTTAACGGAAGAATCAGATTTTGCAAATTGAAGTAATTGCGTAAACTCATGTAATGAAGGCAGATGATCATCTAACTCTTTGTTTACTATTGCCGAAAAAGGATCATCCTGTTGTTGTTCTTTAAAAGGTTTATCTAGATCCAATACCAATACAGCTTTTTCTCCAACAACAGGTTTATCGCCTGAAGAAGCACTAGCAACAATGCCAATTAACACAAAGATTCCGATTACGGTGAAAATGAACATTGCCAATAAGGTGGCTAAAACAATTTTAAAAAAGCCTCGCATAAATTAAATATTCTTTCAATAAATAAATTAAAGATATTTGAACATCACTAGATCACCAAGTTATGAATACAGCTTATTTATTAACCGGCAGCAATCTTGGCGAAAGTGCAAGTCAGTTAGGGCTTGCCAATCAATATATTTCTCAAAAATGTGGAAAAATAATTACTCAATCCGCTGTATACCAAACAGCGCCATGGGGAATTCAAGACCAACCATTCTTTTTAAATCAGGCGATTAGACTGGCCACTGAATTAGAGCCGGAAGCTTTAATGCAGGAATTACTTCACATAGAAACTTTAATGGGAAGAGTTAGAACCATCAAATTTGGCCCCAGGGTGATTGACCTTGATATGTTGTTCTTTAATGACTTGATAATCAATACCTCCATATTACAATTACCTCACCCAGCTATGACTGAACGCCGTTTTGTACTGGTTCCAATGGCTGAAATTGCTCCTAAACTGGTGCATCCTATTTTCAATAAAACCATACAAGATTTATTAATCGATTGCACAGATGCTTCAGATGTGCAAAAAAAAATCAGTTGAGCTGTAATCTGACCATTAATTTTGACTGTTTGAGGCAAGTTCAATATGAAACATCAATTTATAACAATAGAGGGTAATATAGGTGCGGGTAAAACCACATTGGCAAATATTTTAGCGGAGCGACTGAATGCCAGACTCATTTTAGAAGAATTTGCGGAGAATCCATTTCTGCCTAAATTTTATGAAAATCCAGCTCAATTTGCTTTTCCTTTGGAACTGTTTTTTATGGCAGAACGATATAAACAGTTAAAAGATATGGTTCATACCAAGGAATTATTTCAATCTGTAACTGTTTCCGACTATTTATTTACTAAATGTTTGCTCTTTGCCAAAGTAAATTTACCTGAAGAAGAGTTCAGGCTTTACCAAAAACTATTTGACATCATTCATCAACAGTTAATTTTTCCTGACATCTTAATTTATTTACATGCACCGGTAAATAAGCTACAACAAAATATTAAAAAAAGGAACAGAGAATTTGAACAATCGATTCCAGACGAATACCTGTTTAATATTCAAGAAACTTATACAAACTACATCAAGCAGCACAATATCAAAACGATTTTTATCGATGCAAGTAATGCCGATTTCACCGGCAATGAAGCACATGTAAAATTAGTGTTAGATGCATTAGAGCATGATTATGATCAAGGTCAACACTATTTTTCACTTCCCTAATTAATTTAAAACTTCCTCTACAGTGTCAGAAATCCAATTGAAAAACGATCCATTTGCGGCAATCAGAATTGCAGAATACCGACATTTGATGTTAGGAAGATTTTTGTTCATCATGGGGTTAAGAATGCTGGGTACGCTGGTTGGTTGGTGGATATATGAACTCACCAATGATCCCTTTGCCATTGGTTTAATCGGCTTGTCGGAAGTAATACCGGCAGTCTCTTTTTCACTTTATGCTGGGTATGTTATAGATATTAGTGAAAAAAGGAAATTGCTGCTTAAAGGCGTTAGCTTCTATTTTTTATGTGCACTTTTATTACTGTTTCTTTCTACCCGATTTTCTGCTACACAACTAAGTAATCATTGGATTGCATTTAGTATTTATATTATTATTTTCTTCACCGGAATTATCAGAGCATTTACCGGCCCCACTTTTGGAACTATGCTTGCATCCATAGTTCCAAAACAATTATTGCAAAATGCTACTACCTGGAACCAAGGCATATGGCTGTCGGCTTCAGTAATTGGACATGCAGCTGTCGGTTTTTTAATTGCTTATTTTGGCAATACACCATCTTTATTAATCATTTGTTTGATGATTGCATTTGGCTTCAGCTATATGTATCGCATTCAACCAAAGCCACCGCTAAATATTCGGGGAGAGAAAACCGGACTAGCCAGTGTAAAAGAGGGTTTGGTATTTGTGTTTAACACTAAAGAAGTATTAGGTGCACTTACACTTGATTTATTTGCTGTATTTTTTGGGGGAGCAGTGGCAATGATTCCGGTATTTGCCAAAGATATTCTTAAAGTTGGGCCTGTTGGTTTTGGTTGGCTGAATGCAGCTGCTGATATAGGTTCCATTATTATCATCGTATTGATGACATTTTTCCCCATACAACATAGTCAAGGGAAAAAATTATTATTTGCCGTTGGAGGTTTTGGAATATGTATTATAGTTTTTGCATTATCCCGATCGTTTTGGCTTTCATTTGTGGTACTCATCATCAGTGGTATTCTGGATGGCATTAGCATGATAGTGAGGGGTACTATTGTACAGATGAGAACGCCAGATCATATGCGGGGAAGGGTAATGAGCGTAAACTCCATGTTCATCAACAGCAGCAATGAATTAGGGCAATTTGAAAGTGGGATGGCAGCTAAATTACTAGGAGTTATCCCTTCCGTTTTGTTCGGAGGCACTATGACCCTGTTGGTAGTTATTGCAACTTGGTTTAAAGCTCCAACGCTTCGTAAAATGAATTATTAATTTATTGAGCGATTAACTTTTCTAATACATAATACACTGCCGGACAAAAAGTAGAATTTTTAAGGGTAAGTTGCGGTCTTTTCAATAATACATCTTCATCGGTATATGGAAACCGTTGACAGTCGGATGGCCGTTTTTCATAAATTGAGCAGTAGTTATCAGATCCTAAAAAAGGACAAGGTGCGGATTTAGCTACATAATCGCCCTCCGCATCCAGTAATAAATAATTATCGATGAACGCGCTTTCCTTCATATTCAGGTGCTTGCTAATCCTTTTTATATCGGGAGTTTTAAATCTGGGAGAATAATTTTTACAACAATTGGCACAAGCTAAACAATCAATTTGCTCAAAAGCTTCTTCATGCAAATCAGGCAATTGCTTTAATACTTTATTTTTATTAGCTCTTTGAAGCCAATTCTTATAAATTTTTTGGTGATCTGCACTTTTTTTCTCCCAATTAACTAACAAATTTTCTTCCACCGTTACTATTTCTAATATTTAAAATAAGGTTTGGCTTGCAAGTTTTAATTTTGCGGCTCAATTTCAGCCGCTAAATTATGGAATCAATAAGAGAACAATGGCTTATTTTAATTTCTACCCCAATTTATGTCATTTTTATTGGGCTGGAGATACTCCTTTCTCACTTACAACACAAAAAACTATTCAGCGTTAAAGATACCTTTACCAATGTTTACCTGATGCTGATGAATAGTGTTCTTGATTTGGCGTTCAGGCTGGTTTATATGGTTGTGCTGCAATATTTTTATTTGCATGCCATTATTTCCATTGAA
>CANHJH010000241.1 GCA_947460365.1 Sphingobacteriia bacterium
AGCATCATTAACCATGAAATTCAACAAAAAAATATAGCAGGTGGTGTTGCGCTAGTAATCCACAATAAAAAAATTTTAGTGGATAAGGCATACGGCTATTCCAATATATCAGCAAATAAAAGAATGGAAACGAGTTCTATTTTTAGAATAGCATCTCAAACGAAAGCAATAGTATCTATTGCCGTTTTACAATTGGTAGAACAAAATAAGATAGCAATAGATGATGCCATTGAAAAATACATACCTAGTTTCTCCAATCAGATGGTTTTAGTGACAGATAATGATACTTTCAAATTGGTACCCAGAAATAGGTCGGTTACTATAAGAGATTTATTAACACATCAATCTGGCATATCATCATCGGATGAATATCCAAAGTTTAAAAGTTTGTTTGAGGAAAATAAATTAAATCAACCAATTAATAAAGCATTTACTTCATTAGAAGAAGAAGTTGAATACATTGCAGCAATGCCATTAATGCATCAACCTGGTACTAGATTTAGTTATGGATTAAGCACCAACGTACTAGGAAGGATCATTGAAATACAGTCTGGTTTAACACTGTATCAATATCTATCTAAAAACATATTGATTCCTTTAAAAATGAAGGATACTTACTTTTATCTTCCGAATGGAAAAAAAGATAGATTGGTAACAGTATATATAAAATCGAATAAGGATAGTTTAACAGCAGTTACCCCCTCCATATATCCGGTAGATTATCCTTTAGCACCTAATAAGAAATATTTTTCAGCGATAGGCGGTTTAGTATCAACTACACATGATTATGCATTGTTTTTACAATGTTTATTAAACAATGGAAAAACCAATACGGGCAAACAAATTATTGGTACAAATATACTTGAACAATTTTGGAGCAATCAATTGGGAGAAAAAACATTTGTATTTGGGGGCATGAAGTCATTAAATAATTTTGGATTGGGGGTTGGACTTACCACTAAAGAAGGAGTTGGCATAAACCATGCATCAATAGGCAGTTTTTTTTGGGGAGGTGCTTTTAATACTGCGTATATGGTAGATAGGAAAAGAAATATCATTACATTGTTTTTCTTCCAAAGAATTCCATTTGTACTCCCACCTGTATTGTCAAAATTAGAAAAAACAGCCATAAACATTATTGATGACTATGATGCAAACTATAAAAGAACTCATTAAACTGGCATTACATGAAGATATTGGCGCAGGAGATATTACTACGATAGCTACTATTCCAATTGAACAAGTAGGGGAAGCACACTGTTATGTTAAAGAAGATTGCATAATAGCGGGGGTTGAATTAGCACGCATGATTTGTAATGAAGTAGACCCATCTTTAATAATTGATTTTACAGTTAAAGATGGTGATACTATTAAAGCGATAAATTGTATTGGAAACATTAAAGGTTCTTTACATTCTATATTAAAAGCAGAAAGACTTTTACTAAACTGGATGCAAAGAATGAGTGGCATTGCTACTAAAACAAATTACTTTGTAGAAGTGGCCAATAAACAACAGGTAAAAATTTTAGATACAAGAAAAACAACGCCTAATTGTAGAATAATTGAAAAATGGGCAGTAAAAATTGGAGGTGGGCATAATCACCGTTTTGGATTATATGATGAGGTATTAATAAAAGACAATCACATTAAAGCCTCAGGTGGAATAGAAAAAGCTATAAAAGCTTGTGAACATTATTTTTTTGTCAACAAAATAAATTTACCCGTTGTTGTTGAAGTTAAAAATGCAGCGGAATTTATAATTGCTAAACAATCGGAGATAGTAACAAGAATATTAATTGACAATTTTAAACAAGAAAATATCTATGAAATTATTGAATTGAATAATGGAGTTAAAAAAATTGAAGTATCGGGCAATATCAATGAAACAAATATTAAAGAATACGCTCAATCAGGCATTGATTATATATCTATTGGAAGCTTAACGCATCATATTAAATCAATAGACATTTCATTAAAAATCTTGTAAAATGTTCATAGAAAACGATATAAAGAATAACGGCTTTATTACAAAAAAATTACCGGAGGGAATTGATTTGAAATCGGAGATCCTAAAGATGAAAGCCGAAAAGAATGCTGTTATTCTTGCTCATTATTATGTTAGTGATGATATTCAAGCAATAGCAGATTATGTTGGTGATAGTTTAGCACTTGCTCAAATTTCAAAAAAATTATCGGCAGAAATTATAGTGTTTTGTGGTGTGCATTTTATGGCGGAAACGGCTAAAATATTGAATCCGAATGCTAAAGTTTTATTGCCTGATTTAAATGCTGGATGCTCATTAGCAGATTCAGCGCCGGAAGCATCATTTAAAGAATTTAAATCCCAGCACCCAGATGCGGTAGTAGTTAGTTATATTAACTGCAGTTCGGAAATAAAAGCTTTAAGTGATTATATCTGTACTTCATCTAATGCCATTGACGTAGTTAACGCCATTCCAAAAGAAAAACAAATTATTTTTGCGCCCGACAAAAATTTAGGCATGTATGTTCAGCAAGTTACAGGAAGAGATTTGATTTTGTGGGATGGGGCATGTATGGTTCATGTAAATATTTCTATTGAAAAATTGCAAATGATCATTGATTCAAATCCAGAAGCTGAATTAATTGCACATCCAGAATGTTTACCAGCTGTTTTAAGTAAAGCCCAATTCATTGGTTCTACTAAAGCACTTTTAGCCTATGTACAAACATCACCAACCAATACATTTATAGTTGCAACAGAAGCAGGCATATTATACCAAATGAAACTACAGGCACCTGATAAGAAATTTATTCCAGCACCAGCATTGGAATCTAATTCATGTGCTTGTTCTGAATGCCCCTACATGAAAATGAATACTTTAGAGAAGCTTTACAATACATTGTATTATGAACTTCCGGAAATTTATGTAAATGAGAAAACGCAAGAAGGTGCGTTAAAAGCATTGAATAATATGCTTGCCATTCAATAAAATGAAAACAGATTTTGATATAGTAATCGTTGGTTCTGGCATTGCGGGTTTATCTACGTTAATATATTTAACAGAGACTCCAGATTTTAAAAAAGGAAGAATATCAATCTGCTTAATTGCTAAGGATAAATTGGATGCAACAAATACCAATTGGGCACAGGGGGGAATTGCTGCTGTAAAAGGAATGGGAGATCATTTTAGTAAACATATTGAGGATACATTGATTGCAGGCGTCCATGTCAATGATCCCTTTATTGTAAAAAAGGTTGTTGAATCTGCTCCTACCCTATTAAATGATTTAATTAGATGGGGCACTGAATTTGACAAAAATGAATTAAATGAATTCGATCTTGCAAAAGAAGGTGGACATAGTGATGCAAGAATATGGCATTATAAGGACCAAACTGGAAAGTCTATTCAACAAGCATTAATTAACCAGTTAAAGTCATTCAAAAATGTTGAATTTTATGAAAATCAACATTTAATTCAAGCAAAAAAAGACGATAACGGTAAGTTTCACTTACAAATTTTTACACAAGCAGAAAATTCATTTCAAAATATTACCTGCTCTAAACTTGTTTTAGCAACGGGAGGTATAGGAATGTTGTTTAATAAAACAACTAACCAAACAGTTGCTACTGGTGATGGAATAAATATTGCCCATAAACTGGGTGCAACAATCAACAACTTGTCTTTTATACAATTTCATCCAACAGGATTATTTACTAAAAATGGCAATATTACATTTTTAATTTCTGAAGCATTAAGAGGGGCAGGTGCAGTTCTTAGAAATGAAAATGGAGAGGCATTCATGCAAAAATATGATAGTAGACTAGAATTAGCACCCCG
>CANHJH010000242.1 GCA_947460365.1 Sphingobacteriia bacterium
CAGTCCGCAATTAATATTAAAAACATGTCAGACTTGCAATCAATTAATGCAGGGAACATGGAGGAGTCTTTGCGTATTCAGAGAGAAGAACTACAAAGAGCGCAACAGCTACAAACTGAAAGTAATTTCTTTGATACTCATAAACTAAACATTCAAACAGATGCACAAAAAACTATTTTAACATCTGCTGCAGATAGTTTAGGAGCTATGGGGAATATGAATTTAGGTGGCGGCGGTGGCGGCGGAATGAATCCTGCTGGAATGATGACTGGCATGATGATGGGAGGTGCGATGGGCGGCCAAATGGCCAATATGATGAATAACATGGGAAATAACATGCAACAAAATATGCAAGGCGGACCTGGTGGCCCACCTGCAAATGGTCCTCAAGCTGGCGGTCCACCACCACCACCTCAGAGCGCATTTCATATTTCTGTTAATGGACAACAAGTAGGCCCTTATAATATGCAACAATTACAACAACTTGTAATGAGTGGTCAGTTAACGCAAACTACTTTTGTTTGGAAAGCAGGTATGGCGGAATGGTCGGAAGCTAATAAATTAATTGAATTACAGCAATTATTTAGTGCTGTTCCACCACCACCACCACCGCCTCCAGCCGGATAATTTCAAAGTATAATATGAGCGATAATCAATTCGATGATATTATTCAGAAAGGTTATGAATGCAAGGGTTTGAATAGTCCTATTGGCGTTGCTGTATATGGGAAGGAAGCGGTGAATGGATTAGTTGTATCAATGCCATTGAAAATGTTAAATCGCCATGGTTTAATTGCTGGCGCAACAGGAACAGGTAAAACAAAAACACTACAGGTAATAGCAGAACAATTATCTCGCAATGGCATACCCTCTATATTAATGGACCTAAAAGGGGATCTAGGAGGTTTGGCAGTACCAGGACAACAAAACGAAATTGTTGAAAACAGAAAATCTTTATTCAATGGTTTATATGAATATCCGTACGAAGGCTTTCCCGTTAATATTTTGTCCATAGGTGAAGACGAGGGTATTTCAATTAAAGCGTCTATTCGGGAATTTGGACCTGTTTTGTTGTCTAAGATTTTAGGACTAAATAATGTTCAATCAGGTATTATTAGTATTGCATTTAAGTATTGTGAGGATAAAAAGTTGACTTTGAATACCCTATCAGATTTAAAGTATTTTCTTACAAAAATTTGTGATGATAATAATGATATAAAAGAAAATTATGGAAATGTAAGCAATGCTTCAATTACTACCATTTTAAGAAATATAGCAGAGCTTGAGCAACAAGGAGGAAATTTGTTAATTGGAACTCCCAGTTTGGATATAAATGATTTTGTATTAAAAGATGAAAATGGGAAAGGATTTCTATCAATTATTAGATTGACGCAACTTCAAGACAAGCCGTCATTATTTTCAACATTTATTATTTATTTGCTTTCAAAATTATATTCAAGTTTGCCTGAAGTGGGAGATGCTGAAAAGCCCAGGTTAGTTATGTTTATAGATGAAGCCCATTTACTGTTTAATGATAGTAATAAAATTATTCAAGATAAAATTGAATCAGTTATTAAATTAATCAGATCCAAGGGTGTTGGAATAATATTTTGTACTCAAGCGCCAACAGATATATCCGAAAGCGTATTGGGTCAACTAGGTTTGAAAATCCAACATTCATTAAGGGCTTTTACCGCTAAGGATCGTAAATCAGTTAAAATGATGGCTGAAAATTTTCCAGAAACTATTTTTTATGATGTTCAAGAAGAGCTAACATCACTAGGTATTGGAGAAGCATTCGTTACATTATTGAAGGAAGATGGGACACCTTCGCCATTGGTAAAAACACTAATAGCCCCTCCCTTATCTAGAATGGGAGTTTTAGAAGAAAAAGAACTTAATAAAATTATAAATAATTCCCCATTAAAATCAAAATATGGCATTAAGCGTAATATCATTACAAAGCCATCTCAAGAATTAGAAGAATTTTATAAAAAAATAAATGCTATAAGAGAAAAACAAAAATTAGCAGAATTACAAACAAAAGAAAGAGAAAAGCAAAAAATTAAACAAGCAACAAAGCAGGTGCAAAATAGAATTAGCGTTCCAAGGCGCCCTACTTATGCAAATATGTTTTCAAATATGATGGGAATGACAAATTATGGAATAGGATCAACTCAACAAGCCACACAATATTATTATACAAAAGATGGCAAACAAGTAGGACCGGTATCTGAATTTCAAATTTCAAACTTTATTTTAAGTGGTGAAATTAATGCATTTACCTATTTGTGGAAAAATGGAATGTCAGAATGGACAACAGCAACAAATTTTCAAGAATTTCAAAATATAATTAAATAAAAAATATAAAAACATGAACCAAGATAATTCTTTTGCTCCAATGGAGCGATTAATGGAATTTGGAATGAGTATGGCAGTAGCCAATCAGATGGTACAAACAATGAATGAAGTTTTAGCTAAATCCAATAAGCCTAGTCTTCAAAATATTGGATTGCAACACCAAGTACCTAAGTCATATTATGTAGTTATAAATGATATAACACAAGGACCTTTTTCGGAAAGTGATATTTCGAATTACATATTAAGTGATAAAATAACTGAAAATACCTTTGTTTGGCATGATGGCATGTCACATTGGGAATTATCAAAGGATATTCCAGAAGTTGCAAAATTATTTATGCTAAAACCACCAAAATTTTAATAATATGAAACCCAATATTTTTTTAATATTAATCGCAATAGTACTAACTGCACTTTTTAGTTTTTCTGTGTATTCATACAGTGTTGAATCAAAAAGAATTCTAAGCACAGTCATTTTTTCATTTACATTTTTAGTATATATTGGTATGTTATTGGGCTATAAAATGGAATACGATAAGGCACAAGTTCTTAAAAATACTGTCTCTATATTATTTATTATATTTTCAGCAATTGTGACACTTTTTTATTTAAGAATAGATTATTCTATACCATTATATCTTTTAATTAATATAGTTCCATTATTAATCTATGCCGCTGTTGTTAATGGATTTGCTAAGGCTAAATTTTAAAAATATAGCTATAATCAAAACAATATCGAAAAAGAAAGCTATAATATTTTTTTATTGCCTCCTTTTCTCATTTAATATTTTTTCACAAAAAATTGACTTTGTTGTTGACAAATCAATATATAAATCCTATTTCTCTAAAGCGCTAAAGGTACCATTGTATGTAGAATATGAATTATTTCATGGAGGTGGAAATGCTTCAAGAGCGTATTTAAAATTTGAAGCAGAATTTGCAACCGCAAAAAATAAAGATTATAATAAAAGTGGTTATGATAAAGGACACTTAGTTAGTGCTGAAGATTTTGCTTTTGACATTAACAAGGAAAAGAAAACCTTCTCCTTTTATAATTGTTTTCCTCAAAATCCAAAGTTAAATAGAGGTGCCTGGAAGGTGTGGGAGGCAAAAATTAGAGGAGAAAGTCAAAGATGGCCATTGAAAATCTTCACTGGAGGTATTTATGGCAACCGAAAGCTTAATCATAAAGTGGCTATACCAGAATATTGTTGGAAGGTAGTTTTTAATCAAAAAAACCATTTAATCATGCATGTTTTGTTATTTAAAAATGATAATACTGGAGCGGTGCAAAGAGTTACTTTATCTGAACTTAAAGTATTATTAAATTATCCTGTACCATTTTAAAATATAATCCTAATTATTATAAACAAGATCTTTTGCAAGTAGCCAAAACAGGACTTCGCAAAACATTAGAAGTGCTTAAAAAAGCAGGCGTATAATAC
>CANHJH010000243.1 GCA_947460365.1 Sphingobacteriia bacterium
ATTGATAATTGACAATTGATAATGGACAGTTGATAATGGTTAATTGATAATGTAGAATAGCTTTGTTACATGAATGATGTAATTTTTGATGCGTATTGGCTTGTTAGTGGCAAGATAATTTCATCATTAATAGTTTATCAGCGCCGTAGGTGCGACCTGTTAATAGCAAAGAATATCAAATATACCACCTACAAAACCCCGTAGGGGTGACCTGTTCATACAAAATAATTATAGAGAATTGATAGTTGATAATGGTTAATTGATAATGAAGAATAGCTTTGTTACATGAATGATGTAATTTTTGATTCGCATTGGCTTGTTAGTGGCAAGATTATTTCATCTCCAAGCTCAGTTTTCATAAATCAATAGTTTGTCTTTTTCAATCAAATCTTCTATTAATGGAGAAAGACCATCAGACGGCACTAAATCAACTTTTAAATGAAGCAATTTTTCAAGCTCAATTTTATATTGAAAAAATTGCATCCCAACAGGATTGTTATTGTCTAATTCAACAAGTATATCTAAATCACTTAATTCATTAGCTTCATTTCTAGCATAGGAACCAAATACAAATGCCTTTTTTATAGGTTTATTGGCAAAGTAATTTTTGATGATTTCCTTTTTATGTTGCGACAATACCATGATTAAAGTTAATAAAAATATTTATCACATCAACCCGGAAAATAAAAACTAATCTCTCCAAAACTGTATTACACTGTTTTTCTGTTTCCTGAACTCCCATGGCGGGGTTGGATTGTTTTGCGACCATAAACCAAGGCGGTTGTTACGTGCAGTGGTTTCGAGCGCTGCATAATATTTACTGTTAGAATATTTTACAAAATGCCAGGCCATGCCAGCGTTCAGCAATGCTTCATTTAAGTTTTTATCTCCTACCAATACGGTAGCCAACAAACGCTTATAACGGTCTTTTTTGTGACCTATAAGCGTTACTGTTTTTCCAAAGCAAAAACTTGCCGTAAACTGTTTGGCCCTGTTACCAAAATCTTGTTTCTTCTCCGGACAATCTATATCTAATAACCGCACTGTTTGCGGCTTTCCCTCCCATAAAATTTCTATGGTATCGCCATCTTTAATACCAATTACTTTGGCTGTAATAGCATCGCTCTGGAATGAAGTATTAGAACAACAGAGTAAGGAGATGAGTAGGAGGAGTGGTAGAAGTTTCAAGGAGTGGTGCGTAGGTTTAGGTTAGTTGATTGGTTGATATAGTATAGTAATGCTTTTTATTTAAAGATGTGTTACTGTATTCAACAGTGCAAAATAATAATTATTCATACAATGTTCTGATATATGTATTATGGAGCGTTTTTTGGTTTATATGAAATACCAAAGTCTTTTAAGTAGAAGTATTAACAATTAATGTGAAGCCTTTACAAAGATTTACTACGATAATTAGGGGGTTAATATAAAACAAACTCCTGCTCCGTAGGAGCGATATTACCCAGCCCCATTAAAATGATGTTTTACATCGTATTCGACATCCATTTGCCATTCCACAGATGTATTTGTGGAATTTGTTATTCCATTTATTTTTTCTTACCCTTTTCTGTTTTAGGTGCTTTGTCGTCATTTAATTCTTTCAATACCACTTTTGCATTAATAGCAGTAACCACTTTTTTACCAGTTTTCGCTTCTAGTTCTTTCATGGCTACTTTGGCTACATATCCACCTTGCTTTGCTGCTTTTTTACTTTCTTCAAAATCTTTTGGATTGGTTGCAATAGATATATCTTTGGTTGATGCCTCTGCAAGCATATTTAAAATCAATTCGGTGTTGGTCATATTATCTCTTAGGTTTTCTTTTTTTAAACCCTTGAGTATTTTATATTCTTTAGTAGTTTTTCCAGCCCATGCTTTTGTAATAATATCTGTAAGTGTGGCAAATTGTTGCCCTTCTTTTAAACCTCTTTTTTTCCATTCATCGGTTAGTTCTTTTCTAATTTCAATACTTTTGAGCCGTTGGTTTATCCAGTTTTCTGAATAGCCAAGGTGCATATAATTTTCCAAGGCTCTGTCAATACTCTGTTCCGGGTCTTGCATTTCATCTAACCTTTCTGAGGCTACTTTTGCCAACCAGAGTTTAAAGGGCTCTGCCTTGGGTGATGGAATAGATTGAACTAAACGGAAAACATCTTGAACTTCCAGGCAATCTGTTGCATATTTTTTACCATCAGCTGCTTCAAATTTCAGTTGTACGATTTTATCGTACAACTCACTTCCTTCCTTGGTTAGCTTCTTTTTTAAGTCGGTCCAATACCGTTTAGGAATGGTGCTATCTGTGAGTGTACTAATGATGTCAATAATCGATAAATACCATTTTTCGGAATTTTCATCCCAAATACTACGAACTTTTTTCTGCTCGAATAGTTTAATTTCAGTTTTATCTTTCATAATTCAAGTTTAATTAGTCGGCAACTTTATATTAAATTCATCTTTTTGTCCTGTGCAAGCATTTTCAAATGTCGGATTTTTTCAAACAGTTCAGTTTAATTAAATCATTGAAAAGGTTTATTTATTTTTCTGACACGAAATGCAGCTCCGGAGGAGCGATATCATAATAGATTGATTGATTGATCATTTTATAAAGCTCCGGAGGAGCGATATTGCCCAACCCCATTAAAATGATGTTTTACATCGTATTCAACATCCATTTGCCATTACACAGATGTATTTGTGGAATTTGTTATTCCATTTATTTTGAATTAGGTTTTATGTAAACCTATATTACGACAAGTCAATCCTGTTGAAGCTGCTTTTGCAAACCGGTTGTTGCAAGTCTTTTATTTATTTAAGTTCAAGTTTTTCAATGCTGTTTCCAATTGTAATATTTTTCATTTCTTGTTCTAAGTTGTTGAAATCTTGTTTTTGAAATGATTTGATTTGATCACCTTTTCGCAAAAGATGTATTACATCACAAGTATCGCTGAGCGTTGAAAAAATATGTGAAGAAATGAGTACAATTTTATTCAGTTCTCTAAGTTTCAATATAATTTCTGTTAAAATAATATTACTCTGAATGTCAACCCCATTAAAAGGTTCGTCAAAGATGAAGTATTCATTTTCTTGAAGAAGTATTGCGGTGATTGCTAATTTTTTCTTCATGCCAGTGGAGTAGGTAGTGGCATACTGATCAAGGGGCAGGTCGAATATATTTTTGTTGTCAATTTTTAAATTGGTTTTGCCACGGGCATTGCAAAGTAGTTGTATATATTCTCTACCGGTTATCTTTGAGAAAAAGAAAGGTTCTGTCAAGAGTAAACCTAAGTGATTTTTTAATGGAGTAATATCAGAAAGTATTTCTCCGTTATAGCTTTCCAGACCTGCAATACATCTAAATAGGGTGGTTTTTCCTGCTCCGTTTTCTCCAATAATTCCATAAACATTTCCTTTTGAAAATTCCATAGAAATGTTCTTCAAAACTTCGTTATTGCCGAAACCTTTATTTAGTTCATTGATTTTTATCATTCAATAGAAATTTTAGTTTGTTGATGGACTTTATGTAGAAAAATGGAATGATCGCTAATAATAAAGGTGGAAAGTAAAGGCTCAATGCAATTACAACTCCTTCTGGCAAGTTCATTTCTCCAGGATATGCTGAGTATTTAGCAAGAATGATAGTCCAAAGAAATAAAAGACCAATTAAATAAAATACTACAATCAACTCTAACTCAGCTGTATAAAAAGTTAAAAGAGTAATTAGTATGGGAGCTGTTAATAATGTTGCGTTTTTTGATGCGTTGAGTACTTTGTTTTTTAGAAACATCTTGGGAGTTGCTGCGTAAA
>CANHJH010000244.1 GCA_947460365.1 Sphingobacteriia bacterium
AAAGTGTAGCTTACGGTTATAGTGTTGCCGCAAAAATCAAAAGTTCCGATGCCATTCCATTTTGCTACTTTCATTATTTTTTCCCATTGTGGAAATCTCAAGGGATCATACTTAACCCACTCCGGCATATCTTCAACCGCCCTTTCTTCCCACCATTCTAATTTGCGGAATATAGCAGGGTAATGTTCGGGCATTAGTCTTCCCATTCCAAACCTTACTTCTTTATTAGTAAGTACATCATTAAGACCGTATGGACTATTTGGATAATCGGCTATCACCTTATAGCGTGGCTGCATTAATTGTTCTGTTGTCATATTAATTTGTTTTAAGCTCTTGAAATATTTGCCTTATATGCGGTATTCTACAATAGCGATTAATTCGCCTATAATAGCGCAGTGAGTAACGGTTCATATTAATTTTTTTTAGTTGCTTTTTGAATGGCGGCTTCGGCTAATGCTTCACCTACTACTGATAGCATATTGTTTTCAACTAATAGCTGCAACGCTTCCAATAAATCCGGTGCGGCTTGCTGTAATGGGGTATTGAGTGCTAAATCATAATCTTTGCCCATCTGTACCAATGAGCTATCTTTTGATATTGTTGCTAAGAATATTTGCAGTAAATCGCTTTGGCTTTGGGTTAAGCCAATTTGCATAATTCGCCCTTTTTTATCTTGCTGAATAAGCGCAATCTTACCCTGATCTAAATTTTTAAATGATGCCATGTTGCTTTGCTTTTTGAGGTTTTTTAATTCCATTCACTTTCCATAATAATATATTCGCATTGAGTACAGGTATGAATATATATAGGCCACGGCCAACAATCTTCTATTTCAGCATCCTGTACCGATGTACATTCGGGGCATATTATTTTAACTTGCTTCTTTTCCATAACATTAAAAAAGCCCAACCAAACTACAGTGCAGTGGAGTGCAGCAGTAGAAGATTGAGCCAAAGAAGTTGATTAATTGCGACCTCCACATCGCTATTACTCCACAATAGTACAACATTTTTTCATTTTAATAAAATAAAATATTTTTTTAAAGTTTTGGTTGCAATTAAATAATATTATTATCTTTGGCGTGTTGAATAGTTGAACCCTAAGTGGGATGAACCATTTTGAACATTTGTTTTATTCATAATCAAGCGGCTTTTTCTAAGGCTGCTTTTTTTATTTCATATTGAAAATGTTGCGTAACCTATCTACCATCTCATTGTCTGCAATTGGTTCTTCAATCTTGTCTGTACTAATAATATTTAATCTGTTCCTTACTGCTAATTCTGCTCTATAATGTGATTCCGCTTCAACAGTGGCAACTAATTTTTTTCCGTAAATCTCAAATTTGACTTTGTATTTTGACATGACTAATTAGTTTTAAAATAGGTGAGTTATTTTATCAACTTGTCCGTATTCGGGATGAATAATTATACTGTCAATTGCTTTTGGTGAATGAACAAATCCGTTAGTAAAATGCCATCTATCTGTACCACTCAAACTTCTAAGGTATTGGACATAGCAATAATCAGTTGGGTCAAGGGAGAAGCCAGTATTAAATACGGTAAGGTTTTTATAGTCCTTTTCCATTTTAATTCCCTTCCCATTTTTATAAGCCTTTGTATCTGAATGATGCCTGTGATGAACTAACCAATAAGCATATTTACTTAAACTCCATGCTTTCTTTGCTTCTGTTTTCATCAAGTCCGACAACTCACTTTCCTTTGCCCCATCGCCATGAGTTAGTCCTAAAAGGCTATGCCCATACTGTATATACTTTCTATGTATTGGTGTTACATCAAAGGTTATATTTTGGTTTTTGCTGTACCATGAACTTAATGTATCGGCTAACAAAAAGCCTGTCATAAAATCATGGTTGGATGGACAGAAAACAAAATGAACATCCGCAATAGTTAGTAGTCTATCAATAGCAGCTATACTTGCTTTTTTTGCTGCTAAAAAGTTTTCATGCCATAACCCCGATGTGTCTTGCTTTGTTCCTGATGTAGTAGTTCCAAAAGGGTTATCAGTATGCACAATGTCATTGCCACCAACAAAAACAATCTTATCAAATTTATAAGAATCGGTTTTATTTATTAGTCCTTCAATACCTTCTATAAATCTTTGTTCTGTTGTTATAAGGTTTGTTTCTTCCCCTGTTTCAGAAACGGTTGAACGTTTGCCAAAATGTGGGTCTGCTGGGTCAACTATTAAAAGATGATTATTCTGTTGCTTTTCTCTTTTAATAATTGGATAAGCAGGTGCATAATCCTTCATTGATTCCACTATTTCATCCCTTACATCAAAATAGTTTATTGCAGGGCTTTTAAATCTTAAACTCCATTCCTTTGATTTAAACCAACCCATGTCAACGCTATCTGCTGGAATCCCTGCAACCTCGCATTGCTTTATCACCCCTTCAAAATCAACAGTAATATCGTTTACTTTTAGTTCAGATTTAGTTCCCATTACTGTTGGGATATTTTCTAATGCGCCTTTAAGTTTAAGCGAACTTATTTGGTTGCTTACAACCTTTGCACTTGTTCCTAATAGTACCGCATATTCTATGTTTTTTAACCCTGCGTCTTTCTTAATTTCGTTGTACAATTTAATTTCAGACTGCGATAATCTCATGTATTTGGTTTAGGTATGCTTACTTCTGTATGGTAGTCTTACCTACTACCCCTGCGGCAATACCTGCCACCATCGCCCATTGACAATACTTTACTATTGAAGGGTCTAATACGAATCCATCAATCATAGTCGGTGCAGCTAATACAGCACCTCCAACCGCTGCAAGTGTTACTGATACTGCAATAACTCGTTTAAAAAATAAAGGCGTTTCTGCCTGTAATCGCTTCCATAAATTTAGTTCTTTAGCCATGTGTGTTTATTTTAAAAGTTATTATGCTCTTTTCTGTTCTTCTGCCCTTATTCTTACTTCATGGTCTTTTACAACTTCTTGTAATTCCTGAATCTCGCTATCATGCTTTTGATGCTGCACTGAAATAGCTTTTATTATAGCTAATATCTCATTGATTTTTTCATAGGCAGATTTACCAATATACCCAATAAGTCCAATAAGTGTTACAAGTAATAGATTAGTAACTTCTGCCATTCTTAATTATTTATAGTTGATAAAATCTAATGCCTTTTATTCTATTTGTAGATGGTGTACTTCCGTAATATAGTACGCTGCCCCATGCAGGGATTAATACTCCACTAACATAAGCGGCTACATTAGTTGGGTTGATGAGCAATGTTGCCCCTGCTGCCGCTACTGTACTATTTAAATCTTGTCCTGTGAATGCTTGCCATCCTGCAAGTGTTCTAATAACCGTTCCTGTGCTCGGTTGGTTAGTCGTTATCAATCCTGCATAGCTGTTGCTGTCTGCCGTTCCAAAAGTGGTATTGTTATTTACTACGCTCCCTATCCGCAAAGCATATCCCGATACACTATACGCTTTATTCCTTCTAAATGAATTACCATACAAGTTGCTACCACTCGAATTAAATAACTCGATGCAGTAATTACTATTAAAGAAAGTATTATCCGTTATCGTGTTGTTATTCGCCTTGTGTAGCTTCAACCCAGCGAAGGAAATATTTGCAGTGGTGTTATTGCTTACGGTTACATTTTCCGCAACTTCATCCAAATAAATACCAACGCTCCGGCTATTACTGTGATTCGTTCCTGCTGTGCCGCCTATTACGTTTGTGATAATATTCCCATCAATTAAACGGCTGCTTGCATTGGG
>CANHJH010000245.1 GCA_947460365.1 Sphingobacteriia bacterium
ACACCGTGTTGCGTTCACCACACGTGAACAAAAAAGCACGTGAGCAGTTCCAGTTATGCGCTTACAAACGTTTATTAGATATTTATAGCTCTAACTCTAAAACGGTTGATGCCTTAATGAAATTAGAATTGCCTTCAGGTGTTGAAGTAGAAATTAAAGTCTGATAAATCGGGTTATCCGAATTTAAAAGCCATCCCAATCGGGGTGGCTTTTTTGTTAAGCACTTATTTTTAACGTAGGAATTACGTGAAATCACACAATTCACTCATTTTTACTCTCTTTTTAAGTATTATTTTGTATAACTTTAAATTATTCAGTTTCTATATTATTTATCTCTTATAAAGTTAAAATAGCTGTTTAAATGAATATACTCAGATAATTAAATATTATATTTAAAGAGTACGTTACATTGCCCACATTAACTACCCAATGAAAAAACTCTATTTTGTCCTTTTAGTATTTTTGTCGGTTTTTACCGCCAATTCGGCTTTTGGGCAGAGTATAGCCATAAAATATTTTGATTCATCGGCCAAGTATGCACCAGGCTCTGGAGTAGCTATTCAGATAGAAGTTACAGGTGTTTTTGATCGCACCAATAACCGCTTTGATCTTCAACTCTCAGACGCCTCTGGAAGTTTTACATCTGCATTTACTTTAAGTACAAAAGCCGATTTTTATACCTCCACAATTACTGGTACTCTTCCAGCTAATTTAGCACCAGGAAATTATAAACTGCGGGTCATGGGTTCTTCTCCTCAAATATATTCAGCGGAAACGAGTAGCTTTCAAGTGATAAATTCAGCTATTGGAACATTACCAATTATTAGTTTTTCTTCTGTAACGAAGAAGCCAGATATTCTATGTACTGATCAGAATTTTTTTGGGTATTTAAATGCAAGTTCAAATGAAACTACTTTTGCACTTGAAGCTGCAATTACTAACTACAATAACGATAGGCCAGATTATGATTTCAAGGTTAGTCTTTTTGCATTTTATCCCGCATATCAAAAGCTAGCAGATTTAACAATCGGGTCTTTAAATGGGTATATTACCATACCTAATGGCCTACCTGTAGGTAATTATGCTATTGAAATTAAAAAGACAAACAAAACAACAGGTGTTAGTACAATAAGTAGTTACATCTATATGTTTAATACGCAAAATACATCTCTGGGAAATAATAGCTCAGAAAGTATTTGTACTGGCAATAAATATATCATAAATATTAATATTGATGATGTAAAGACGAATTATCCGGGTTCGTATTATAAATTCGATTTTGGTGATGGTTATGTTGAGTTTTTAACACATGCTGAATTATTAGCAAAATTGAGTTTAGATCATACATTCATTACTGCTACATGTGATAATACTACCTATAATAAGAATGGATCCTATATTGTTCGGGTAGATTTGTTTAACAAGGGTATAGTAACTAATCCAGTTACTCCAAACACGTGTACTACATATAGTATCAATGGTGGTGGTAAATCCTCCACCGTTAAAGTATCAGTTGCCCCTCAAGCCTTATTC
Organism: Sphingobacteriia bacterium; assembly: GCA_947460365.1. Lineage (GTDB taxonomy): Bacteria > Bacteroidota > Bacteroidia > Chitinophagales > Chitinophagaceae > Sediminibacterium. The sequence goes on from CANHJH010000245.1 coordinate 1,534, forward strand.
ACGGGACCTTCTAATAGTTGCCTAAATTCTTCTGTTACGTTCATTAACACTTCAACAGCTGGTAAATATAGTACTACAACAGGTTGTGGTACCGATTATCTAGTTTCATGGAAAATCAAATTTCCTGGTGATCCAGATTTTCAGACTATACCGCCAGAATGGGGTTGGTATGCAAATGCTAACAGAAATTTAATTGTACCTATAAATATTTTAAATCAAGCAGGTGTGTACCAAATTAAGTTAGAAGTTTCAAATGCCTCGGGATGCAATACTATAAGTTCATTTACGAGATCTTTATGCGTTGAGAATCCTCCTTTATCTTCATTTGATTTCTTATATTTTTCTCAGGTTATTCCTAATAATTCAACTTTATGCGTAAATACAATCCCATCTCCAGTAATTAACTTAAAAAATAAATCTAATACTATAGTACCTCCAAGCCCCTGTTCTAACGCTACTTACCTTTGGACTGTAACGCCTTCTACAGGTGTTATAATATCTAACCCTACTGCTATTGAACCAGCACTCACCTTTAGTATTCCAGGTACTTATAACGTCAAACTGAGTGTAACCAATGTTTGCGGTACTGTAGATACAACTAAAACCATTACAATGGTTGGCCCACCCTCCATATCCAATTACAGCGGCTCGGTTTCCTATTGCGATGTACTACCCAAGCAAATTGATTTTGCCCCAACGTACAATGCTAATTTTGCTAAAGCTGCCGATTTAACCTATACCTGGACGGTGACCGGAACGGGCATTACCAGCGCCGATTATGAGTTTACCGGTGGTACCACGGCTAGTTCTGCCAATCCGAAGATTATATTTAAAAAGTATGGTACTTATGCCGTTAAAGTAGTATTTACCAATGGTTGTGGTTCTGCAGAGGCCACTAAAACATTTATTTTCAATCAGCCGCTTGAGGCTAGTATTACAGCCAATACTAGTGCTACAGATATTACCGTTTGTCCGAGTACGCCTATTAATCTCAATGCCCTCATTAACGGTCCTCCAGGTTATACGTATGTTTGGACAAAAACTGGTGGTGCAGGAAGCTTAAGTGCTAACAATATATTAAATCCGGTATATACCCCATCTTTGGCCGATAATGGTCAGCAGATTACCTTTACCCTTACTGTTACCTATCCGGGTACAGTTCCTTCGCCTTGTACTTCCCCATTAATTAAAACTATTAAAGTAACTTATGTTGCCAATAATACGGCAGCAAATACAACTCTTGCCCGTTGTTCGGGCACCGCCGTAGGTTTTACGCCGGTTTCTACTGTTAGTGGAAGTCAATTTACCTGGACCATTAAATCCATAGGCCCTAACATTACAGGTGCCAATGCTTCAGCAACTTTTGGGCCCGGCCCTATTAATGATATATTGGTGAACAACGGTACAGTTATTGAAACTGTTGTATATGAAATTAGTGCTAAAAGTGCGGGTGGTTGTGTTGGAACCTCCTTCACATTAACCGTTAGTGTTTATCCACCAATTACGGGCAATGTTATTTCAGCGAATCAAACTATTTGTACAAATCAAACTCCTGCAAAAATCATCCCGTCTGCCTCTCTTAGTGGTGGAAATCTAACTACATACTTATATGCGTGGGAGCAAAAAGTAGGTGCTGGTCCATGGACGACTATTTCTGGTGCTACCAGTGCTGACTATCAGCCAGGTGCATTAACCAATACTACAATGTATAAACGTACCGTTTGGTCGCCTGATGCGCAAAGTTGTGTGAATGGGAGTAATGAAATTACGGTAACTGTAAATCCTTTGCCCATTGTTACCTTGGGTACAGTTACGGCCGTATGTAATTCAGAAACAAGCTTTTTATTACCCTACTCTGCTGCACAAAACACGCCAACAAAATATTCTATTTCTGTGGGTACACCCGCTATGCCAGGTTTTGTACCTGTTGTTGACGCAGATTTAGGGACATCTCCTTTAAGCATTAGTATTCCATCGGGCTTGGCTCAAAATAATTATGTTTTTGTGTTTACCGTAAAAAATGCCAATGGTTGTGTTTCTTCGAGTCAAACATTTACCGTTCCTATTAAATCTCCACCTACACCAGCAATTGCTGGTTCGGTAGATACACTTATTAATTGTAATAATGGTTCATTTACCATGTCTGC
>CANHJH010000246.1 GCA_947460365.1 Sphingobacteriia bacterium
CTATGAAATGGTTGGTGCAGGAAGAGCAAAGCGATTGGTAGCACAAATAAAGGACAAGAGTGGTCAGATGGAATTAACCTGGTTTCAGGGGGGAAGTTGGATGGAGAAGAACTTGCATATTGGTTCTGATTATTTGGTTTTTGGCAAGACGGGATTTTTCAATAACAAGCCTCAAATAGTGCATCCTGAAATCGAGGTATTTGTTCCTGCGAAAGCTGGCGCCAAAGCCTTTTTAGAACCGGTGTACCCTTCTACCGAAAAATTAAAGGCGCGAGGATTAAATGGACGGCAACTGGCCAAACTAACCCAGGCATTGTTAATGTTGTTAAAACCTAAAGATGTTCCGGAAAATATTCCTGATTATATCATTAAAGAGCAAAAATTATTTTCGAGGTATGAAGCTTATTCAGGTATTCATTTCCCCACTTCTGAAATGGTGTATAATAAATCGTTAGAGCGATTAAAGTTTGAGGAGTTTTTTGTAGCGCAGGTGCGATTGCAGCTGGTAAGGGTACAAAGAAATGTAGTGAGCAGGGGGGTAATATTCGAAAAAGTTGGCCCATTTTTTACCGATTTCTATAATCAATATCTGCCTTTTTCCTTAACCGGTGCACAAAAAAGGGTACTCAAGGAAATTCGGAATGATACGGCTCGTGGGCGACAAATGAATCGATTGTTACAAGGAGATGTGGGGAGTGGAAAAACAATGGTAGCATTATTAAGCATGTTATTAGCTGCCGACAATGGTTATCAGAGTTGTTTAATGGCACCTACCGAAATTTTAGCACAGCAACATTACCACGGGTTGAAGGAATTGTTGAAAGACATGCCACTAGAAATAGCCTTGCTTACCGGTAGTGTAAAATCGGCAGAAAGAAAGCGAATATTAAAAGGGTTAATTGAAGATACCATTCACTTTATAGTAGGGACACATGCGGTGATTGAAGATGTAGTGCAGTTCAAAAATTTAGGCTTGGTTATTGTAGATGAGCAACATCGGTTTGGCGTTGCACAAAGAGCCCGACTTTGGGAAAAAGCTACCATACCACCGCATATATTGGTTATGACGGCAACGCCTATTCCCAGAACATTGGCAATGACGGCCTATGGAGATTTGGAGTACAGTATAATGGATGAATTACCACCCGGGCGAATTCCTATTACCACTGTACAGCGAAACGAAATGGCTAGGGCAAATGTGATGGGGTTTGTAAAGGAAGAAATAGAGAAAGGCCGACAGGTATATTTTATTTATCCGTTAATAGAGGAAAGTGAGAAATTGAGTTATGAGGATTTGATGCAGGGGTATGAACAGGTAAAGAGTTTTTTTCCGGAGCCGAAGTATAAAATTAGCATGGTTCATGGGAAACAACCAACCGACCAGAAAGAAACCAATATGCAGCGATTTGTGAAAGGGGAGACCCAAATAATGGTTGCAACAACGGTGATAGAAGTTGGGGTAAATGTGCCCAATGCCTCGGTAATGGTTATTGAAAGTGCCGAAAAATTTGGATTATCTCAACTTCATCAGTTACGGGGAAGGGTAGGAAGAGGTAGCGAAAAAAGTTTTTGCATTTTATTAACAGGTAGTCGAGCCAGCAAAGAAGCCAAGGAACGTATCAATATAATGTGCGCAACGAATGACGGATTTAAAATAGCTGAAAAAGACCTGGAAATGCGAGGCCCCGGGGAAATAGAAGGTACCCGACAGAGCGGTGCATTGAATTTTAAATTGGCTAGTATTGTTAATGATAAGGTAATTTTAGAACTAGCCAAACAAAAAGCTGTCATGCTTGTTGAAAACGATTTATACCTTGAAAAACCTGAAAATCTGCCATTAAAAAATTTCATGCAATCGCAGAAAATGAAGAATGGCTGGAGCAAAATTTCTTAATTAAGAAAATTAAATGTAAAGTGGTTAAAAGGCTGTTATATTGTTTATTATTTCTATTGCTAAATGGCACAGTATTAACTGCGCAAGGCTATCTTAATTTTATTGAAAACAAGGGGCAGTGGGATCCTGCCATTCAATTTAAAACGGAGTTTAAAGGAGGGGCAATAGTATTTCAGCAAAATGGATATAGGGTACTACAGCATAGACCTGAGGACTATGAGCGAGTAACGAATCTGATGCACAATCATCAAGAAAAAAATACTAAAAAGGTTGCAGTCAAAAGTAATTCTAACCAAATTCCGGAAGAGGCTGATCAATTCAAGATACAATCGCATGTTTACGAAGTAAATTTCTTTAACGCCCATCCGAATCCGGAAATCATACCCGAAAAAATCATTCCTGGTATACATAACTATTTTATTGGGGATGATTCTACTAAATGGGGAAGAAGCTGTAAAACATTTCAGGCGTTTACTTATAAAAATGTATATCCCAATATTGATATTCGATTTTATTCTTCCAATGGGGCATTAAAGTATGATGTAGTAGTGCATCCTGGCGGAGATCCAAGTCAGGTTATTTTGCATTACAAAGGGGTAGATCAACTAAAAGTAAAAAACAAAGCACTGCAAATTCAAACGCCCGTTGCTTTGCATAAAGAATTGATTCCATCAACCTATGTAATTAGCAAAGAGGGGAATAAAGAATTGGGTTGCAGTTATTATGTAAAAGGAAGCTTTGTTGGGTTTAATATTAATGAGCCCTATGATAAAACCCAAACATTGGTTATAGATCCTAGTCCGGTTTATGCGTCATTTTCCGGTAGTGTTTCAGATAATTGGGGTTTTACTGCAACCTACGATGGTTCGGGTAACATGTATACTGGGGGGATTATTTTTGGCGGGGCATTTCCGGGAGCCAATGGTACTTTTCAGGGTGGTGGAACTTTTGATATGGCCATTATGAAGTATGATGTACATACCAGCAATTCATTGGCTTATGCTACTATTATTGGTGGTTCAGGTAGTGATCAACCTCATAGTTTAATAGTAGACAAATCGGGCAATTTAATTATTGCTGGTAGAACTTCCTCCAGTAATTATCCTACCAAAGGAGCTACTAAAAAATGGGGGACTGGAGGCGGGTACGATATTATAATGACTAAGTTAAATGCCGCTGGATCCGCTTTAATAGGATCTATTGTAATAGGAGGTTCGGCAAATGATGGTGTGAATATTGGACCCAATTATGATGCACCTAATGGGCCTATTTCAACCCGTAGAAATTATGGAGATGATGCAAGAAGTGAGGTGCTCCTAGACAATAATCAAAATATTTTATTAGCCTCTGTAACACAATCCGGTAATTTCCCTGTAAAAAACGCTTTTCAAAGTACACACGGAAGTATGGGGATTGGAAATAATCAGGATGGCGTACTGATAAGAATGAGTCCAACTTTAGATGATGTTTTGAATTCTTCTTTTATAGGAGGCAACGATGATGATGCCGCTTTTGTAATGAGTATTCAACCTGGTACTGGTGATATATTTGTTGCGGGGGCAACGGCCAGCACTAATCTGGATGGTAATAAAACGGGGGTCATTTATCCTACCAGTAGTGGGGCAGTAGATGGGTTTATAGCTAACATAAAAAGCGATTTTTCTCAAATCAATACAACTACTTACTTCGGCACATCAGGCACAGATGTAATATTTGGCATTCAATTCGATAGATACGGATTTCCTTATATAACAGGCACTACAACCGGTTTGTTCACA
>CANHJH010000247.1 GCA_947460365.1 Sphingobacteriia bacterium
AAATAGAATCAATTCTTGAAAAATGCTTTAAGGCTTCTACGCTTCCATTAAATCCCGTTTCATCATCACCTCCGTAAAGCTGCCCATTTTTAAGTGGAAATTTTTTTATACCTCCCACCAACAATGCAATTTTTGCTTTACTATCATTGGCAAATCCACCAATAACTCTAGGACTTCCTAACTCAACATTATAATATTCCCATTGGTTTGTTAATACATCATTTTTTAAACGAGAATACTTCACGCCAACTGGTACTTGATAAACAGTGCCATTAGCATCTTTTGGTGTTGTAACCGTAATATACGTTATACATCTATCATAAGGCATTGAAATCGGAAACAGTTCAGCGCATCTATCGCTTGTATATTTACCAAAATACGCGTCCACTTCTTTCTCTTCGGTATTACTATAGTACTTCTTAGAGAAGGTACATTTTGTAACATCAGCATTATAATCTAATTTCAAAAGCCCTCTCAAAAAATCAGAGCTTTTAGCTTTAGACATTGCATCGTCTATACTAGGATAAGAGGGATTTGTTTGCGCCTTAATCTCACTAAATATGCCTGAAGCGATAATCGATAGCGATAGAATAATTTTCTTGATCATAATTTCTATTTATTGTTTAATTATTTTTTGAATATAATAATTACTTTCTCCCTTTACCATTAATTGATAAAAACCAGTTTTTAATTCGCTTAAATCAATGCTTGTTTCTGAAGATACAATTTGTTTTTCGAAAACTACTTTACCTAAAACATCAACAATCACAATACTAGAATTCTCAAAAGTATTCTTAATAGTAATTACATCCGTAAATGGATTTGGAAATACAGAAACTGATAATTCGTTTACTAACTGAGCAATTCCTGTGCACAAAGAAACCGATTGAGTATACGTAGCGTAACCTGGGCAGCCATATATGTCATTACCGTCTATTGAATAAAGAATAGTTGTAGTTGGTGTGACAACAATAGAACTCCCAATAGAAGAATTACTCCAAGTATAAGTATTTGCTCCAGTTGCGGTTAGGGTTACTGATTCGCCTTGGCAAATAACTGAATTACTTGAAACAATATCTATAGTTGCTAAATCGTGAACCGTTACACTAATGGGAGTTCTATTAATATTTGCCATACAAGTATTATTTTCTGCATAAAAAGTGTATGAGCCCGCGGCCGGAGGTATGGTTGTAAAAGTATTTCCTACACTTAAGGATGTTGTACTTACTGGCGTATCATACCATAGAATTACTCCTATCCCATTTGCAGTAAGTGTTAAGCCGTTAGTTAAACATTGATCCAATACAGTTGTTGTATTAACAGCTAAAGTAGGCATTGAACATGTTCCCATTTTATGGATGTAACAATCACTCCCACCATTATTAGGCAAAATAAATTCGGGTAAGTTTGGATCGACATCCAAAATATTTGAATAAAAGCCTGTGGTATAAATGTATCCCAGTGCATCTAATAAAATCACATTTCCCTTACTACTACTGCTAGCGATTCCACCAAGTTTACGAGCCCACGAAAAATTATTCACCGCATCTAACTTTAAAATATAGGTAGTAGCAACAACTGACGTTAAGGTATAAGTACTTGGGCCAAGATCAAAATCGGTTGTGTTTGTAAAGGATCCTGTAATATATTGATTGTTTGAAGCGTCAACAAAAATAGAAGTTGCATTATCATTACCTAAAACACTTCCAAAAGTTGCTACTGTTAAAAAATCCCCAAGGGAGCTTAATTTTAAAATAAAAGCGTCCTTCCCTCCATTAGATTGTATTGTGTAGGTTGTCGAAATATTCGGATCAAAATCAACAGTATTGCCAAATTCACCTACCACATATACATTATTCGCAACATCTAAAGCTACTCCATAACCGTAATCTTGGCCTGTACCACCTATGCTCTTTGCCCAAACTAAACTGCCGTTATTATCCAGTTTTAAGATGAAAATATCTCTGGCTCCATTTGAACTCAAATTAAATGTTGAAGCACTAGGATCAAAATCACATGTGCTATTAAATGTCCCAGTAGCATATATATTGCCGGCAGCATCAACAGATAAAGCATTCAAATCATCTACATTTGATCCTCCTATTTGTTTTGCCCAAATAAAATTACCAGTGAAGTCAAGCTTCAAAACAAAAACATCTCTCGACGTAGAACTTAAATTAGTTATTGATGCACTAGGATCAAAATCGACAGTATTTGTAAAATATCCACCAACACAAACATTGTCTAAAGCATCAATCTTAATAGACAAACCGGCATCTGTTCCAGCACCACCAATATTTTTTGCCCAAATAAAATTTCCGCTTCCATCTAACTTGGAAATAAAGATGTCATCAATTCCATTCAAAACATTGAGGCCCGCACCTGGATCAAAATCTACAGTTCCGTAAAATTGTCCAGTTGTGTAAATATTACCCGAACCATCAATTGCAATGGAAAAGCCGTAGCTGTTTCCTCCTCCTGTTGCTGTTACCTCATTAAAACTTTTAGCCCAAACAAAATTACCATTGGCATCTAGTTTAGAAATAAATGCCGCTCCAATTGTTCCACCTCCCAATTTATAGACGCCAACACCGGGATCAAAATCAACGGTATCTGTAAAAAAACCAGTAGTGTAAACGTTACCAGAAGCATCTAAAGCCATCCCTTTACCGTTTTCTTGCCCCGTCCCTCCAATTCCTTTTGCCCACTCCAAAGCTGGAGTTTGAGCTGACATAGTAGATGAAACAAAAAAAGTACAGAAAGACAGTATAATTTTTTTCATGGTTTTAATTTTTGATTAGCCTAAAATTGCGCCATTAAACTATGAACGTAAAAAAAATAGGGCGAATACCTTCCTTTTTTGAGTAAATGGGTGTATTTTTAATGTGACTATGAACAAACTATTCCTTTTCTTCTTCATTTTTATAACCCAATTGGTGTTATCACAAACCGATACGGTTAAGATTAATTCGCTAAATAAGCGTTCAGAAAATTTAAGTAAAGTAGATGTGGATAGCTCCAGCTATTTGGCTCAAGAAGCCTTAACATTAGCCAAAGAAGCAAACTTTAAAAGAGGAATTGCCGCTGCCACCAAAAACATAGCCATCTGCAACTATGTAAATGGCAAATCAGATATCGCTATTAAACAATTTATTGAAGCTATCAAATTATTTGAAGATTTAAAAGACGTTAATGAACTAGCGCATTGTTATTCTCAAATGGGAATTGCTTATTACCTGCAATACCAATACGACAATGCTTTAAAATACTATGATAAATCGATTGAACTTTATAAAAAAACCACCAATAAAAAAGATTTAGCGGGTGTTTATATTAACCAAGGCGTTTCATACACCTATGTCAAAAAAATGGATTTGGCAGAAATCAACTACAACGAAGCACTAAAAATTTATCAAGAAATAAATTACGAACCGGGATTTGGACCTGCCTACAACTCCTTAGCAAAAATATATTACGCAAAAAAAGAGTATGCCAAAGCCATTAGTTATTACAAACTAGCGGAACAATATTCTTTAAAATCAAATAACAAATACCATTTAATTACCAATTACAATTCTTTAGCCATGTGTTATAAATAATTAAAAGAATATGAAAAAGCCAAAGCTTATTCCGAAAAAAGTATTGCTATTAGCTAAGAAG
>CANHJH010000248.1 GCA_947460365.1 Sphingobacteriia bacterium
CCATAAAACATAGAGCCATTGATTTATTTTAATAAAACAGTTGGTTTACTGTTCGTTCTCCGTTTTTCTTGGAACTCTGCTATTTTTTACTTTACCGGTCTCAAAAATATTGATGAGTGTTTTGTAGGCCTCTGTCTCAGCAAGATTTGCTCCAATCGTTATGTCTTCATTATAGACAATCAACTCCTGACTTACTGAATTGTTGATGATACTTATGTTAGAGGTTAAGTTTGAGCCTTCATCATTTTGAAATCTTGGAGAATAAACATTACCGTCTACTTCCCCGCCATTTTTAATCAACACTTTTCCAAGGCAATAAATATTGCCGTTGATTTTACCACTTACTATTACTTCTGCAGCAACAATATTACCATTGATTAATGCACGATCATCAATAGTTACTACCTGCTTACTGTACAACACTCCGTTCAGATGTCCTTCAATTCTTATAGAATTTTTAGACGAAAAACAACCTTCAATTAAAGTGTCTTCAGGAATGATAATAGGTGCGGTTCTGATTAAATTTGAAGCAGAAGCTTCTAATTCAAGATCGCTTTCGTTATTTGATTTTTTTTTCGAGAATAAACCAGCCGTCATAGGGTAATGAATTTGAAATGTGATATGTTTTTTGTTTAATCTTTTTTCCGCCTTTAAGTAAAGTTATTTCTGCGAATGCTCCTTTTCCGGAATCATTGTTGTTATACACAAAGAGCATACAAAAAAACTTAAAGTTCTTTTGATTGAAGAAAATTTCTCTGGAATAAGTATCGCCAAATAACTCCACACTTTTTTCTTCAAAATTTTCATTGATGTAATGAAATTTAAAATCAGCTTTAAAACTAAGTTTAACTCTTACTTCAACAAACAAAGGTTGTCCATCCCGAACTGTCTTAGATTCAACCATACTGCGAATATAGATTCTACCTATTGAAATTCCATCAATACCAGTAACTTAAAGTCTTGATTTAGGGTAAAAATGTGCTATTTTACCATGATTCCGCAAAAAATGTTAATAACTTAGCTGATATTTCTACTTAATAGTAACAAAACCCCACCCTTTGAGTGGAAATATAGTTTACTTTTAAATCAATACTAAATGAACTATTGGAGATGAAGCCGTATATCAAAAAACATATCAAGATTTTTTTTTATTTATTTTCAATGCTATGCTGGGGCATTTCACTGGCAAATGCTCAAGCCCCCTATTCCTTTAACTTTCAAGGTATTGCGTTAGATAGTGCTGGATTTATCGTTGCTAATAAACCACTTGGAATTAGATTTAGTATTTCATCTGATAGCATTGGAGCAACTACTATGTATCAGGAAATAATTAATACCAACACAGATCGTTTTGGGCAATTTAGCGCAGCCATAGGAACCGGTATAATTGTATCGGGTAAGTTAGAAAACATTATATGGGCGTCGGGTAAAGCTTTTCTAAAAACAGAATTAGACATCAACAAAACCGGGAAGTATAAAAGTACGGGAATTGCTAAACTACTTTCTGTTCCTTACGCATTTTATGCTAACAAAGCAGCGGAAGCAGGTTTCGTTGAATTAATGGATGCGCAAAACAACCTTAAAATAGGTGCCAATACGCTTTCGAAAAATAAAACCGGTACAAATAATATTGCTATTGGAAGAAATGCGCTTTATACATTGGACTCCAACTCTAACAATATTGCCATAGGATCAAATGCACTTCAAAAAACCATTAATAAGGGTGAAGCCAATCTGGCCATCGGACAACAATCTCTACTGAACAACACCATTGGTGAAGGGAATATTGCCATCGGAAATTTGGCAATGGTAAATAATGTTTCAGGAAGTGGAAATATTGGAATCGGATATTACGCATTAACTGCCGGCACCTCAGGAACTGGGAACGTTGCAATGGGTAGATATGCTTTAACAAAAAACACTAGTGGATCTTTAAACACCGCCATAGGGGAAGAAGCCATCGCCAATAATACCACAGGTAACGAAAATACAGCACTTGGTCGTTTTTCTTTATGGAACAATAGAATAGGAACACATAATCTTGCGCTTGGTTCCCATGCCTTGCTGAACTTAAAAAGTGGAACAGGCAATACGGTAATCGGTACCAGCGCAGGCAGAGGCATTATTAATGGAAGTAGAAATGTAGTCATCGGATTTACTGCTGCTTATGATTCATCTACCTACAAAGAAATAAATGACAGATTAATGATCGGTAATTCTAATAATACCGAACCTTTAATATATGGTGAATTTGATAATAAAAAAATTAATATTAACGGCGACTTGTATGTTAATAATAAAAAAATCACCAACTACGACTCCATCATTTTAGCATTATCGATGCGAATAGATAGTTTAACCAGTTCGCTATCCCCTGTTCAATTAAATAAAAACTTACTGGCATATTATCCCTTAAATGGAAACGTTGGAGATAGCAGCGGAAACAATTTACATGGCACGAGTTTTCAATTAAGTTATGCAAATGACCGACTATTAAATTCCAATCATGCTGTATCATTTAATGGTACAGATGGATATATTGGGTTGCCTCTGATCACCGGTATGAACAATAAATCACAGCTGTCTTTTAATTTTTTACTTAACAGTGACTTTGTTTTTCCTAAAGCTAATTCCAGTGTCATCACATTGTTTTACAATGGTAATACACAATTTTCATTATCGGCAGACACTAAGAAACTGGGCGTTACCATTAACAATATTAACCATCAAAGTACAACGACTATACCGATAAGTAAATGGTCACAAATTACCATATTATACAATGGAAATAGCACTATTAAAAAGAATAGACTAGCGCTATATATTGATGGAGAATTAAAAGAATATTTTGGCAATGATTTAACTCCTGATAATACTGGCAATTCTACTATTACCAACATGAATGGAATTGGTGCATATATAGGTAAATATTACTTCAAAGGCTTAATAGACGAGGTTAGAATTTATGACCGATTGCTGCAATTAAGTGAGATTGGCTTCTTAATGAATCACTGATTGATTGCAACACCGCTAAAGACAATGAAATAATTATTGCAGGGGATATCGCCATTAAAGTACTGTATACTCCCTGACATACAATAGTATGTATGCCGATTCTATTTTACAAGTAAGGGGCTGCCTTAATTTCACTGAAATTTCACTTGGCATTATCAATTGACAATTGGTAATGCCAAGTGCATAAAGTTTATTTAGCTGCTAGATAGGCAGATGGATTTTTTACAAATTCATCCTTGCACTCTTTAGAACAAAATCCATAAACTTTATCCTTATAATGTAAGGTATCGCTTACACCTGCACTAGTGGGCATTCCGCAAACCAAATCTTTTTTAGCATCAAATACTACTTGCTTAAATTGTTCGGTCGCTGTGTTTTCTATGGAACTATCCATCGAAGAAATGGTAGCTTGTTCTTTTTTATCAACAGCAGATTGCTGATTAGCACAAGCAGATAAAACTATAACAGTAGCAAAAAAAGCTATGACAAATTTTAGTTGCATATAATTTAATTAAATAGTATTAAGCGCAAATATCAAACAAATTGTTTAATAATGTTCACCAGCGTATGTTTGGGTACTACCCCACTTTGCCTCCACAATGGTTTGCCATTTTTAAATACTACCAAAGTAGGTA
>CANHJH010000249.1 GCA_947460365.1 Sphingobacteriia bacterium
CCATTATCAATTAAAAAGGCTCGCTGCGCTCAAACAACGGAGATTTATACGCTCCGTTCATTTATTTTCTTAACGCTATTTAAAGTAGGTCGTTTACCAAACATGTACTGTTGTAAATGGATGTTTTTTTGACTTTTTAGTTTTGACTTTATTTACTGTGTAAGGTTACGAATGGTGAGTAAGAGGGTTACCAAGGTGCCTAAACCCGTGGTTAGCGCCACAATTTCACCGGTTGTCATGCGGCCATTGTCTTTTTTAACCGGCACATATACTTCCGATCCGGGTTTTACTTTGGGATAATGATTTACAAACAAATAATGCTTGGTAGTTCTTACCTCTCCATTAGGATACACTACATAAGCATTTTTACGCTGTCCGCCTGGTATACCCCCTCCCGACTCCCTGATTACTTGTTTAATGGATAAGCCCTTACGATAAATTATCTTTTTAGGAAAATATACCCCACTAAAGGTTTGTACCGTTTCTACCCGCTTGGGAACTTTGATGATGTCGCCATCCTGCAAAATAACATCGTAAATAGAACCCGGCTTGCTCAATACTTCTTCTAAGCGGATTCCCACAATTTTCATATCGCCTTTTAAGGTACTATCTGCTTCTTTTGCTTTTACCGTATCAGTAAAAGTACTTTTTAAGGTAGCCAATTTATTTTTTAAGATGACTGTATCATTGGGCGTTAAGTTCTCAAATGTTTTTCTTAATAAAAACGCACCCTGTGCATAACCTCCGGTTTTTAATCCACCTGCGCGCTTAATTACATCAGAAATTCGCTCCTGGTTACTTGCGATGGCATAAGTACCCGGATAAATTACTTCTCCCTCTATATTTACCGATACCTGTTCTTTATAAGCCGGTGACTTACGAACCGAAACAATATCATAGGGCTCTAACTGAGCCAATAATGATGCGATGGAACTGGTTGAAGATGCATCTACACTTAAAATAGTGGCATATAAGGGAGATTCTGCTTTAGAATTTACATCGCGTATTCTTCTGGCAACTTCTACCACCTTTTTATTAGCCCCATCTTTATACCCGCCCGCTATTAAGATAGCGTCTTGCACCAACATACCCTTTGCATAATTATATGATTCGGGCCTATTTACTTCTCCTGTTACCTGTATTTGGTATTTTTCTTTGATTTCTGTATTCTCAAAAATATGTACCGAATCTTCTCGCTTTAACGGTATATTAAATTTTCCGATTAATACATCCTCCACATTAAAGCCAATCATTTCCGGCATATAATCATCCTGCAACCGCCTTACTATTGCGCGTTCTTTAAAGGCATCTTCTTTGATTTTAGCTATTGCCAGTAAATCTTTAAGCGTAACAACAGTACCAATAGAATAGGCTCCCTGATAATATACAGCCCCTTTTATGGTTACTCTATTTTTAAATAAATTGGCTACCGTATCTATGTATATCTTATCTCCTGTTTGTAAGGCAAATTTGTTTGCATCGGTAGTATTTACCGTAAACATCTCTTTATCTTGTTGCGCAAAACGGGCAATGCGTACAAACTCTTTATTAGCCGCATCTGCTAAACCACCTGCATAATTTAATACATCGGCCAATTTATCGGAATGGCCTAATTCATATACCGCTTTACGCTTTACAGCACCCCTTACTTCAACACGGTTGGTATAAGGCGCAATGCGCACTACATCTTCATCTTGCAACACTTTGTTTTGTGTTAAATCGCCTCTCAACAAATAATCATATAAATCGAACTGTGCAATGACTTTTCCGGCACGTACTAACTCAATGTTACGGTAAGAGCCTATTTTAGTGGGGCCACCTGCAGCATACAATGCATTGGCAATAGTACTTAATGAAGGAATAGCATACGATCCCGGCTTGCTGATTTCGCCAATTAAATTCACTTTTATACTCCTTATTTGTGCGAGAGTGAGTTGTAAGCTGGTATTGCCGGTTTTTAATCCCGGATAAATTTTACTTAATGCACTAATCAGTTTTAGCTTGGCTTCTTCAATGGTTAAACCAGCTAATTTAATGGGGCCGATATTGGGATACCGCACGTACCCATCTGGCGTTACTTTTACTGTTTGACTTTTATCGGAAAAGCCAAACACGTCTATTTTTAATTCATCAGCCGCACCCAACACATAGTTTTGAGGAGTAGCAATGTTTAAATTGGGTTCGAATGTAAGGTTTTGCTTGGTGAAGATATCTGAACCAAAAATTAATAAGCCATCGATGGAATCGGCCGAAGGTTTGGGTAACAAATAATTAACCGGTTGTCTTTTGCCCTCTTCCGCTTGTTTGGGTTGATTGGCAGCTCCGGCAGCTCCACCCAGGTTTAGCTGCTGTACCCGCGCTTTCAGCTTTTGTATTTGATCGGGCGTTAAGCCTCTTTCCTTGGCTTTGGCTTCTAACTCTACCTCAGAAAGTCCGCTTAAATTATTAGATTGTATAAACTGAGTTAATTGCTGATCAGTTAGCTGATCAATATTCATACCTGCCGGCAACTGTGCAGACAAGGTTGATACCGAACAAGCAAACAAGAAAAGCAAGCAATATTTTTTGAAATGTGTCATGTGTATCTATGTTTTTTATTGGTCACAATGGATTGGGAGTTGTCATGCAACTTTTAAATACCAATGAATGTGAAGAATCAACAAAAAAATTAATGAAAAATTTAATGAATTTTACAAGGCTTCGCCGTTCTCAGTCACAGCTGAGTTAACATGATGCTGGTTATTAATAGGGCTGTAAAACTATGATTTTTATACCGACTAAGGAAATAAACAAGCACTTAGTTTTACAAAAAATATGTTGCAACTCGGGGGGTGTGAATTGCTCTAATTGCGCAAAAGTAAATTAATAAATTAACAATAAAAATATAAAAATATAATTTTTTACATATTTGCCGGATTCCCCCCTACACCATTCAATGAAAATTCAACTTAAGTAGCTATAATCGGGCATCAACTAAGTCAACATCAATCATACTTTTGGTATCGTATATAATGGCTCCTAGATCTTTAAACGCTTTAAAATCAATTGTATGAAAGTATTCGTGTGCCACTGCTAGTATTATTGCATGGTAAGTGTCCTCAATTTGTTCTGCCAGGTTAATTCCATGCGCTGCATGTACCAAATCTGCACTTACTAAGGGGTCAAAAATACGCACCTGTAAACCCGCTCCGGCCAGGGTGGTATGAATATCAATTACCTTTGTATTTCTTATATCCGAACAGTTTTCTTTAAATGAAAAACCTAAGATCAACACTTTTTTTTCGGCTATATTTCCGGCATATTTTTTAGCCAATAGCGCAATAACTTTTTCACCCACAAATACGCCCATTTGCTCATTTACTTTCCTACCCGACAATATCACTTGCGGATTATACCCCACTTGCATGGCCTTATATGCTAAATAGTGTGGGTCAACCCCAATGCAATGCCCGCCTACCAAACCCGGCTTAAAAGGCAGGAAATTCCATTTGGTTGCTGCGGCTTTTAACACCTCCATGGTATCAATTTCCAGCCGATCAAAAATTAATGCCAACTCATTCATGAATGATATATTCACATCTCTTTGCGCATTCTCAATAGCTTTTGCGGCCTCCGCTACTTTAATGGA
>CANHJH010000250.1 GCA_947460365.1 Sphingobacteriia bacterium
AAGGGCGAACGAATGTCACCATATACAGAAGAGAGCCCTTTGTTGCCGGGTGAAAAAAATATTACCAATATTTACCAAAAATGTCAAACCTTTACCGAAATTTACTCCAAGAATTAGGGGGTTAATACACAATCTTAAAAGGAAAATAGTTTATTGGAGTTGATTTTATAAGCTATAAACGCAAGGTTAAAACCACTTTTCATATAGAAAGGTGGTTTTTGCTTTATTATACAGTAACGCATACTTTTGCAGTTGAAAATATACGTTTATGCAAAACACCCCATTTACACAAAAACATATTGCCCTGGGCGCTAAAATGGCTGAATTTGCCGGCTACAATATGCCCATTAGTTATACCGGTATTAATGATGAACATGCCGCCGTTCGCAACAATGCCGGAGTATTTGATGTTAGCCACATGGGGGAGTTTATACTAAAAGGTGAACATGCATTAGATCTTATTCAACGGGTTACCTCCAATGATGCAGCTAAATTAGCAGACGGTCAAGCACAATACAGCTGCTTTCCGAATGAAACCGGCGGTATTGTAGATGATTTAATTGTGTATTGTATTGAGCAGAATAAAGTATATATGTTAGTAGTGAATGCGTCTAATATTGAGAAGGATTGGAACTGGGTAACCAAGCACAATACGCAGGGTGTTGAAATGCATAATATCAGTGCAAAAACCTGCTTGTTAGCTATTCAAGGGCCTAATGCTTGCAAAATATTACAACCATTGGTAGATAAAGACATTATGAACCTCAAATACTACACTTTTGTAAGAGGTAATTTTGCTGGTGTAGACAATGTAATAATCAGTGCAACCGGTTATACAGGCTCGGGTGGTGTAGAAATTTATTTTGAAGATGCAAATGGTGCTGCTGATAAAATTTGGGATGCGATTTTTGAAGCTGGTGCCTCCAGCGGAATTAAACCTATTGGATTAGGAGCAAGAGATACCCTGCGTTTAGAAATGGGTTACTGCTTGTATGGTAATGATATTGATGATACTACTTCTCCGTTGGAAGGAGGGTTGGGATGGATCACCAAATTCAATAAAGACTTTACCGCCAAAGCAATAATCGAAAAACAAAAAGCAGCAGGGATTCAACGAAAATTAGTGGGGTTTGAAATGCTGGAAAGAGGCATACCTCGCCACGACTATCTAATTAAAGATGCTTCAGGTAATTTAATTGGCAAAGTTACCAGCGGTACTCAAGCGCCCTCATTAAACAAGGCCATTGGCTTGGGATATGTTGCAACTGCTCATGCACATTTAGATAGTGAAATTTATATTGATATTAGAAATACATTGGTAAAAGCTAAAATAGTGAAAGCGCCGTTTGCTTAAATTAAAATGATCTTACCTTTCTGAATAAGCAATACACTAACGAAAAGCCATGTATCAATTGCGTTCTTGCACAATTAATACATGGCTTTTCCCTACCATTTTGTATCCATAATCGTAACAGTATATATAATGATGCGCTTTACTCGTTTTTAACTGATGAGTATAATGCATAGCACTGAATCCTTTGAGGTACAACAGATTCACCGGAACCGCTTTTCTGTTTTCAGTTGTTGCGAAAACAGTGGCTAAAATTCTTCTGTTTTTTTGAAGCAAATAATTAATCTGCCGCATATAATTGGTTTTATTACCCAACAAATCGTTGTGGTAAGTGCTGCGGCAATAACTGTTACAGAATTTTTTATCGGTTCTGCCTGTTAATTTTTTAGCACAATACTTACAAATTTTTGCTGTTTCCATTTACCCGTAATTTTATGAATTAAATGGTTAGCAAAATAGATTGAATCATCCATTAGAACAAGGGTATTTATACCTGAATTAATAGGTTAAAACACCCTTTTTCGGATCATTTATCTTACCAGTTATAAAATGATCTTACGGATAAAAGTGAAATCTACTCGCATTTTAAGTTCATTAAATGAATTATAATTTATATTTGAGTAAGATTTTGCCATA
This sequence comes from Sphingobacteriia bacterium, assembly GCA_947460365.1. GTDB lineage: Bacteria > Bacteroidota > Bacteroidia > Chitinophagales > Chitinophagaceae > Sediminibacterium. The sequence continues at coordinate 1,988 of CANHJH010000250.1, forward strand.
TTCAAATAATGAAATTAGCAATAAACAAGGCATGTATACTAAGCGAAATGTTTATCAGCTGTATTTCAATTGACCATTAAAAGTCAAAGTCAAAAGACAAAAAATAAACATGAAACGTACAGTCGAAAATTTATTAAATGAATATGAGGCATTACAGCTTCATGATATTATTGATTACAATAAATTCAATGAATTTTCTATTACCCACCACTCTACAAGAATTGAAGGAAGTACATTAACTGAAAATGAAACAAGACTATTGTTAGATGAAGGTTTGACTCCCAATAATCGACCGCTCATTCATTCTCTAATGGTAATTGATCATTTTAATGCATTAAAGTTTATAATAGAAAACATAAAAACAAATTCACCCATCCATGTTGGTTTTATTCAACAAATAAATGCTCATGTAATGAAACAAACGGGGGGTGCATATAATACACCTTTGGGAAATGTGGACGCAAGTAAGGGTGAATATAGAAAAGGAAATGTATCAGCAGGTGGTCATTATTTTCCAAGCTATAATAAAGTAGAAGCGTATCTTGCTGATTTCGTGAAAAAGTTAAACGATAATTTAGCTAAATTTACATTAAAACAAGATCGATTATTAATTTCATTTGCGGCACACTTTGATTTAGTAAGTATTCACCCATTTTATGATGGAAATGGCAGAACAAGTCGATTACTGATGAACTATATTCAGTTACAAAATAATTTACCATTAGCAATTGTTTTTTCAGAGGATAAAACGGATTATTATAATGCTATAGATAACTCACGAAAGGAAAATTCAATTCAACCCTTTGAGGATTTTATGCTAGCTCAATATGCTAAATATCTTGAATTAGAAATAAATAAATTTAAGGATAAGGAAAAGTTAATAACTAAAACCGGGTCGGGATTTTCTATATTTTTTTAAGCCGTCATTAATTTAAATTTTATTAGCCGATAATTTCACTTATCATGATTATACAAAACAGTTCAGTCAACGATATCGACATAATTAAACAATTATATGACACCGCAAGAGCATTTCAGAAATTGAAGCATGCAGTGTGCTGGCCTGAATTTGATACAGCTTTAATTGAAACAGAAATTTTAGAAAAAAGACAATGGAAAATAATTATTGATGATCAAATTGCATGCATTTGGGCTACCACATTTAATGATCCTCAAATTTGGGAAGAGCGGAACAATGACCCTTCCATTTATATTCATAGAATTGCTACAAATCCCTATTTCAGAGGAAAAAATTTAGTAGAAGAGATTGTAAAATGGGGGAGAATTTATGCAAAAGAAAACAACAAGAAATTTATTCGTTTAGATACTGTTGGTGAAAATATGGGGCTTATTAACTACTACCAAAAATGTGGGTTTAACTTTTTAGGACTTTATAAATTAAAAAATACTGATGGTCTGCCCAACCATTACAGTAATGCATCAGTTAGCTTATTTGAAATTGAATTATGACCATGATTTTGTTGCTAACTAGTCGGTCTATGGTCAGATGATTTGATATTGTTTAGGTGCAAAAGCAAATCTAAACGTTTACAAACGTATGTATGCGTTTAATACTACATCCATTATAAA
>CANHJH010000251.1 GCA_947460365.1 Sphingobacteriia bacterium
CGTTAATTAAATCTGCGGCTTCGCATGATTATGATTTTAAAATATTAAACGCGGTAGAGCGTGTCAACGAAAAGCAAAAAATGCACATCGTGGAAGTTTTAAAAAATCATTTTAACGGTAGCCTTGCTGGCAAACATTTTGCACTTTGGGGTTTAGCATTTAAGCCCAATACCGACGATATTAGAGAAGCTCCAGCACTAACTATTATTCAAGCATTACTTGATAATGGGGCTACTGTTACTGCTTTTGATCCGGAAGCTACAACACATGTGAAGGGCGTTATTGGAGATTCAATCAGTTATGCACCCAACCAGTATGCGGCCCTTGAAAATGCAGATGCGCTATTAATAGCAACAGAGTGGAGTGTATTTAGAACCCCTGATTTTGATGAGATTTCAAAAAAACTTCCTTCTAAATTAATTTTTGATGGAAGAAATTTATTTGAATTACAAGCTATGAAAGAGCTTGGGTTCACTTATTATAGTATTGGTAGAGCAAGTATTTAATGAGCATATAGTATGATGAAAAATAAAACGGTTTTAATTACAGGAGCAGCAGGATTTTTAGGTTCGCATTTATGCGACCGCTTTGTATTTGAAGGTGCTACTGTAATTGCCATGGATAATTTAATTACTGGCGACGAAAAAAACATTGAGCATTTAAAAGGCTTGCCTAATTTTTCATTTGTACTTCATGATATTACAAAACATATCACCATTGATGGGCCGCTTGATTATATTTTACATTTTGCTTCGCCAGCAAGTCCTATTGATTATTTAAAAATTCCTATTCAAACTTTAAAAGTTGGTGCACTTGGTACACATAATTGCTTGGGTCTTGCAAAAGATAAAGGCGCCAGAATACTTGTAGCAAGTACTAGTGAAGTATACGGGGATCCACTTGTGCATCCTCAACCAGAATCTTATTGGGGTAATGTAAATCCTGTTGGTCCAAGAGGCGTATATGATGAAGCCAAGAGGTTTATGGAATCGATTACAAGGGCTTACTATACTTTTCATGGTGTTGAAACCAGAATTGTACGCATATTTAATACCTATGGTCCCCGCATGCGACTCAATGATGGTAGGGCTTTGCCGGCATTTATTGGTCAAGCACTTAGGGGAGAAGACCTTACCGTTTTTGGTGACGGATCTCAAACAAGAAGCTTTTGTTATGTAAGTGATTTGATTGAGGGTATTTATAGACTCTTGTTAAGTGATTATTCGATGCCTGTAAATATTGGCAACCCACATGAAATCTCATTAAAAGATTTTGCAGAAGAAGTATTAAAATTAACGGATGCTGGGGTTAAAATAATTTACAAACCACTTCCTATAGATGATCCCAAGCAGCGTCAGCCAGATATTACAATAGCATCTGAATTGTTAGGTTGGGCCCCAACCGTTTCTCGTGCCGAAGGTCTTCAAAAAACCTATGACTATTTTAAATCTTTACCACCGAGTGAGTGGACTAAACTACCTAAAGAATTTATTTCCAAATAATAGTTCAGTTTGCATTTTTAAATCGTATTAAATGAGGGTAAATAAAGTTTTAGTTACAGGAGCCAATGGGCAATTAGGTTGGGAGTTGCAGCAAGCCGCAAAAGTAAATTCTAATTTTGAGTTTATTTTTTTAGACCGGAATGCAATGGATTTGTCAAATCCTAACGACTTACTTAAAACAGTCGAATCCTATGCGCCATCGGCCATAATCAATACAGCAGCGTATACGGCTGTTGATAAGGCTGAAACAGAAAAAGCGCTTGCACATACAATCAATGCAGAGGCCGTAGCGGAATTAGCAACAATTGCAAAAAATAAGCAAATTCCATTTATCACCTTTTCTACCGATTATGTTTTTAGTGGCAATGCAGCCATTCCTTATGTAACCGATACGCAATTAGCGCCCATAAATTATTATGGGAAAACTAAAGCCGATGGCGAGCAAATGGCTTTGGCGGCAAATCCAGATTCCATTATCATAAGAACTTCATGGGTATTTAGTAGCCATGGCAATAATTTTGTCAAGACAATGATCCGCTTAATGAAGGAAAGGGATTCATTAAATATTGTTGGTGATCAACAGGGTAGGCCCACTTATGCCAAAGATTTGGCGAGTGCAAGCATTCAAATTTTGAATACATTAAATCAAGGTGTGTCTGTAAAGGGGATCTATCATTATGCAAATACAGGAGAAACAACTTGGTTTGATTTTGCTCAAAAAATTAAAGAATTAGCTGGACTTGATTGTAACCTAACACCCATCAATTCTGATCAGTTTCCAGCTCCAGCAAAAAGACCAAATTATTCGGTTTTGGACACGCAAAAAATTGAAAAGGAATTAAATCTAAATATTCCCCATTGGGAAACGGCACTCAAGGATTGCATTGAAAAATTGGCAACTGCATAATTGACCAACATCTTATTATATTTGTTTAAATCAGTATATATGAAAAAGCTATTCTTATTTTTGTTTTTGCTAGTATGTATCAGCGGTATTCGTGCTCAAACGATATGGACAAGTCAAACTACGTTTAGTGGGTTTGTTGGAAAATATGAAATACGCATGAAGTTGGCCATTCCTTATGGTGGTGCAACAACCTGTTTTACAATAGGCGAATATTATTATACCAATAGTAAGGGTAAAATATTTTTATGTTCATCAGATGATGTAAAAATAGTAGAAAGTGTAAATGGCAAAGAAACCGGCTATTTTATCCTAGATTCAGATTGGAATAAAAAAGTGGGACAAACAATATCCGGAAAATGGTATTCCTTATTAAAAAACGTATCTTATCCTGTTGTATTAAAAGTAATAGCAAAAGCTAGAGAGTAGTTTGTTTATGTATAATTATTTATTTATGAAAAAGATTTGCGTAGCATTCGTTTTTAGTTTTTTCTTCTCAATGAATGCGTTTAGTCAAACGGTCACCTTGGTTTTAAATGATCCAGATAAAAAATTGCCAACAAATGTTAGAACTAAGCCTGGTGGAGATGTTATCACTACTATCGATTCTAGAGAGGAGATGGCTACAGTAACTGTAACTGCTAAAGAGGGTAATTATTTTTTAGTAAATTCTTATAGTTTTTGTAGTAGTGATGTGATCAATTTAAAACGACCTGGTTATATTCATTATAGTGTGTTGGGTATTTTTATTTCCAATTATGCGAATGTTGCTATTCCTGTTTATACTTCAGCTAATAAATCTGGGCCTTCAGAAAAACTTAAGATTTCAGATGTCTTTGTAAATGTTTTAGAATACAAAAATGATATGTTCTATGTTTTTTATAAGAAGATGAACAAGAAGTTTTGGATTGATTCAAAGTATTTATGCAATTCATCTTGTACTAGTTGTAGTTGATGAATTAATTTTGACCTGTAAATTTAGTTATAAAAAAAGCCGCAATAAAATTGCGGCTTTTTAATTTGGTTGCCCGACCTGGATTCGAACCAAGACAAACTGCACCAAAAACAGTCGTACTACCATTATACTATCAGGCAATCCGGCCATTCATTTCTGAATGGGTTGCAAAAATAGGGGGCAACTTAAAATTTTCCAAATATTTTAG
>CANHJH010000252.1 GCA_947460365.1 Sphingobacteriia bacterium
AGGTTGGAATGTTATTAATTCACTGGTAAGTCGTTCTTTATTTCTAATATCAGCAATAATACTTTCAAAATCGGGGGCAGGAAATAAAATAGGGTAAAGATCTTTTTCTGATTGATGAGCAAGTGAATATCCCTTAACAATAGCACCCAGCTGCTTTAATAGAGCAACCATCCAAGCACCTTTAAAACCGGTATGACCAGTTAAGAATACTTTTTTGCCATTATAGAAATCGTTTAACCTTTGCTGCATTACCATACCTTCCATTTTGCCTGATTGTTTTTCCAAAGATATTCCAACTCAATCTTGTCTCTTAATGCATCCATGGGTTTCCAGAAACCTTTATGTCGATATGCTGATAGTTGTCCGTTTGCAGCTAATCTTTCAAGCGGTTCATCTTCCCACATCATATTTTCCACATCACTCTCTAAATAGTTAAAGACAGCAGGCTTTAATACAAAGAATCCTCCGTTAATCCATTTGCCTTCATCTTTTGCTTTTTCTCTAAATGAAGTAACATCACCATTATCTGAAAGATCCATCCCTCCAAATCGTGCGTCTAATTGAATTGCAGTAACTGTTGCAATTTTGTTGTGTTGTTGATGAAAAGCCAACAATTCAGCGATGTTGATATCACCAACACCATCACCATAAGTTAACATAAAATCTTCATTACCTATATGATGTTTGATTTTTTTTAATCTACCAGCAGTTTTTGTTTCAGCGCCGGTATCAACTAAGGTGATTTTAAAAGCTTCTGTTTTAGAATGATGAACCTCCATTTTGTTGGCAGCTAAATCAATCGTAACATCAGCATTGTGCAAAAAATAGTTATGAAAATATTCTTTAATAAGATATCCCTTATAACCCAGACATATTATGAAATCATTATAGCCATAGTGACTATAAATTTTCAATATATGCCATAAAATAGGCTTGCCTCCAATTTCAACCATTGGCTTTGGTTTTACCTCAGTTTCTTCGGAAATTCTTGTACCTAATCCACCAGCAAATATTACTACTTTCATCAATTAAATATTATCTCAAAGATACATAAAAGAATTATATAACTAGTTTGTAGCAGGCTTTAACCAATCAACCAATAGTTATTTTTCATTAATTATAGTAATAATATCCATTATACTTAACTTTATTGAAAATATTAGTTATATGATCATCGACGCCCTTTCAAATATTGACCGTTATATCCCCCTGCATCACCGCTTCAGCAGAGCCATAGAATTTATTGATACCACCAACCTACATACATTAGAAGCCGGAGAAATTAGAATTGACGGAGAAGATATTAGGGCCATAATAATAGAAAGTGAACTGGTGAGTAAAGATGTTTCAACCGATGGTTTTGAGTGCCATAACACTTTTATTGATATACAGGTTTGTATAAAAGGAAGTGAAGTAGTTGGTTGGAAATCAAGGAGTTCGTGCAATGTACCTAAAGATAAATACAATGCAGAGGAAGATGTTCTTTTTTTTGCTGATAAACCCGACATGTTTTTTACTTTAAAAGAAAATCAATTTGCCATTTACTTTCCCGATGATGTACATGCCCCGATGATAGGAGAAGGTAACATTAAAAAAATGGTGATTAAAGTAAGGGTATAAATTAACACTTAGATATATATTATTTATAGTTAATTTGCTTTTCAAAGTGACTCTTTTCAATGAAAAAATTCTTTTTCATTTTATCTCTTTTTATCTCCCAACTCATTCAAGCACAGCTTTGTAATGGTAGTTTGGGAGATCCAGTAGTCAATATAACTTTTGGAAATAAACAAAATAATATTGCTCCTTTAAAAGCAGGAATTACTAATCTTCAATATATCGCTTCCGGTTGTCCCAATGATGGTTACTATACAATTGCCAGCACTTCTTATAATTGTTTTGGTTCTACTTGGCACAATATTACCCAAGATCATACAGGTGATAATGGGGGTAGATTTATGTTGATTAATGCATCTTATAACCCCAACGATTTTTATATTGATACTGTTACCGGGTTATGCGGAAATACTACCTACGAATTTGGCGCATGGGTAACCAATGTCGTAAATAGTAGTAATAGTGGTGGTTCAAAACCCAATCTTACTTTTAAAATAGAAACAATTACTGGTGTAGTATTAGGGAAATACAATACAGGAAGTATTAACGAAGAAAATTCATTGAACTGGAAACAATATGGTTTTTTTTTCAAACCAGAAATTTCAACTTCCCAAATTGTACTGCGCATTACTAATAATGCTCCTGGCGGCATGGGCAACGACTTAGCAATAGATGATATTACATTCAGACCATGTGGGCCAACCATTACCGGCTCCATTCAGGGAGGTACTGATGAAATGGTCACTTGTATCGATCAACAAGTTCCATATGACTTTTCAACTTCTGTTGATTCCGGCTTTATTGATCCTGTTTTTCAATGGCAGTTAAGTATAGATAGCGGTAAAATTTGGACTGATATTTCTGGTGCTAATGCAACCACTTTTACCAGAATGCCTTCCATTAAAAGCGGTTTGTATTTATACAGGATGTTAGTGGGTGAAAGAACTAATTCATCAAATAAAAATTGCCAGATTGCTTCTAATAAAATCAGTATCAGAATTGTTGAAATACCCTCTAGAAATGAAGTATTATTTTTACAAGGTTGCACCGGTTCTAAAATTGAATTAACATCAACAAATAACCTCGATGTAAATTACTTTTGGAGCGGCCCAAATAATTTTTCCGCTAATACGTATAATCCCGTTTTAACCAATATTCAATTTTCCGATTCCGGTAATTATCAAGTATTGTTATCTAATAATATTGGATGTACAGCCAACGAAACCATCCATTTAAATGTAGTGGAGGGGGTGAAAGCAATCATATATCCTACATTCTCAGTTGTTTGTGAAAATGAAACGGTCAGTCTAAAGGCTATCGGGGGTAATACATATAAATGGCGCCCTCAATTGGGAATAAACGCAATTACTTTGCCAGATGCGCTAGTTACCCCAGTTATAGATACTTCAATTTACTGGGTTGCAATTAAAAATAATGCAGGATGTGCCGATTCAACCTTCGCTACCATAATTCGAATTAAGAACCCTACCGTAGATGCAGGTTCCAATCAAACCATATTACAGGGCAATGCGGCATCATTATCGGGTAGTATTAATGGTATTTATGCCAATTGTTTTTGGAATCCGGTTGTTGGTATTGCTAATCCTTATAACTTAAATACAACTGTTTTTCCCAACCAAAGCACCACTTATTATTTAACAGCCAATGGAATGAATAACTGTCCTTCAATGGTAGATAGTGTTTTCATTACTGTGTTATTAAAAGTAAATATACCCAATGCTTTTTCCCCCAATGGTGATGGTATAAATGATACTTGGACTATTTCAGGACTTGAAACCTATCCCCATTCATCTGTGTTGGTATTTAATATCTATGGGCAACAAGTATTTTACCAAAAACCATATTCAAAAGGATGGGATGGCAGTTTTAAATCAACCCAATTACCTGTTGGTGCTTATTATTATATAATTGAG
>CANHJH010000253.1 GCA_947460365.1 Sphingobacteriia bacterium
CCAGAACCGGAGCCATTGGCACCAACCATTGAAAATATTCGAGCAGAGAAGTTAGAAGGCCCTAAAATCTTAGGTAAAATCGAACTTCCAATCAATAGCGATACTCGTCCAAAACCTGTTGGTAGAGATGAGAAACGCAAACGCAAACGTATTCCTGTAGACAAGAAAGGGGATACCCGTGCAACTCCTCCTCCTCCGGTACAAAAAGATGCCGATGGCAGACCACTAACCGGTCCTAATCGTCCAATTGTTCCTGCGCGTAACAGCGGTGGCGGACAAGGTCAAGGCGGCGGCGGTGGATTTAACCGAGGTGGTGGCCAGGGCGGTAATCGTGGCGGTCAGGGTGGAAATCGTGGTGGAAACCGTCATGATAGAAACGCACCTCGTCAGGAAGACAAAGAAATCGACCAAAAAGCAATTCAGGAAAAAATCCGCGAAACCCAGGCTAAATTGGCCGGTACCGGTGGTAGAGGAAAAAGCCTGAAAGCAAAGTATAGAAGAGCTAAGCGTGATGAAGCTGCTGAAGCAATGGGCGATGATAGCTTACAAGACAATAAACTACAGGTTACAGAATTTGTAACTGTAAGTGAATTGGCCAATCTGATGGACGTAAGCTTTGCCGATGTAATTGGCAAGTGTATGAACTTAGGGATCATGGTATCTATTAACCAGCGTTTAGATGCTGAAGTTATTGAATTGGTTGCCAGCGAATTTGGCTTTGAAGTAGAATTTATTGGATTAGAAGATGCAGATGATATTGAAGAAGAAGAAGAAGTGGATGATGAATCCAATCTTCTGTCTCGCCCACCAATTGTAACGATTATGGGTCACGTTGACCATGGTAAAACGTCTTTATTGGATTACATCAGAAGCGCAAATGTAGTTGCCGGTGAGGCCGGTGGTATCACGCAGCACATTGGTGCCTATGAAGTAACACTGCCAAACGGTCGTGCCATTACTTTCTTAGATACACCAGGTCACGAAGCATTTACTGCAATGCGTGCTCGTGGTGCTAAAGTAACCGATATCGCAATTATTGTAGTAGCTGCCGATGACGCAGTAATGCCTCAAACTAAAGAAGCCATCAGCCACGCACAAGCAGCTGGTGTGCCTATGATCTTTGCGGTAAACAAAATTGATAAAGATGGCGCTAATCCACAAAAAATATACGAGCAACTTTCACAGATGAATATTCTGGTAGAAGCTTGGGGTGGTAAATTCCAAAACCAGGAATTATCTGCTAAACAAGGACTGAATGTTGATCAACTATTAGAAAAAGTACTATTAGAAGCCGATATATTAGACCTCAAAGCAAATCCTGATAGAGAATCTAGTGGTACCATAATTGAAGCCTCTTTAGATAAAGGGCGTGGTTATGTAGCAACTATTTTAGTACAAAATGGCACATTAAGACAAGGTGATTTAATTGTTTCGGGTCAATATTATGGTCGTGTAAAAGCCATGTTCAATGAACGAAATCAGCGTATAGAAATTGCACCACCTTCTACTCCGGTAGTAATATTGGGATTAAATGGTGCCCCTCAGGCCGGTGAAAAATTCAAGATGTTTGAAGATGAGGCGGAAGCAAAAGAAGTAGCAACCAAACGTGCTCAAATCCTTCGTGAGCAAGGTTTGAGAGCCAGAAAACATATCACACTCGATGAAATTGGTCGTCGTTTGGCATTGGGTAACTTTAAAGAATTAAACATCATTATTAAAGGTGATGTGGATGGTTCTGTAGAGGCATTAAGCGACTCATTACAAAAACTATCTACCGAAGAAATTGCAGTGAGAGTAGTATTGAAAGGGGTAGGTCAAATTTCTGAAAGTGATGTACTATTGGCAACTGCATCAGATGCCATCATCATCGGATTTAATGTACGCCCTTCTATGCAGGCTAATAAATTAGCTGAAACTGAAGGGGTAGAAATTAAGCTTTACTCTATCATTTATACCGCTATTGATGAAATCAAGAGCGCAATGGAAGGAATGTTGGAGCCTAAATTCCAGGAGAAAATAATCGCCAACGTTGAAATCCGTGAGGTTTATAAGTTCGATAAAGCAACCGTAGCAGGATGTTATGTACTAGATGGCAAAATCGCCAGAAACAGTAAAATCCGTATTATACGTGATGGTATTGTGGAATATCCTAAAGGAGAAGGCCAAAGTGCAGAGCTGGGCAGCTTAAAACGTTATAAAGATGATGCCAAAGAAGTATCCAGCAATATGGAGTGTGGTTTAACAATTAAAAACTACAACGATATTAGAGTAGGAGACATCGTAGAAGCATTTGAAGAAGAAGAAGTTAAACGTACTTTATAAGTAAGAATTAACAAAATTAAAGCCTTAAACCTAGCGCGTTAATAGTAATTTTACGTAGTTTGGTTTAAGGCTTTTTTGAAATAATAGCTTGGTAGAAACGCCAGCATGGCGTTTACAGAAGAAAAACAAGAAATAAATACATTAAACGTATGAAGCAATTATTGGTAATTAGTATGGTCATTGCAGCTGCCTTTGTAACAGAGGTAAATGCCCAATCTAAAAAAGTGGTAGCAGATAAAATTGTGGGTCAGGTGGGCGATAAAATTATACTTCGTTCCGATGTATTAAACACCATTGCCGATATTAAACGTCAGTCGCAGGGACAAGAGAATGTAATTTTACCTACTGAGTGCCAGATTTTAGAAAGCCAATTAATCCGTAAAGCATTACTTCTACAGGCACAAAAAGATTCCATAGAGGTTTCTGAAGATGAAATAGAAGGGGAGTTAGATAATCGTATTCGTCAGACTATTCAACAATATGGTTCTAAAGATATATTAGAAGAAATTGCTGGTAAATCAGTTTATCAACTTAAAGACGATTTTAGAGAAGCATTTAAAGAGCAAAAATTAGCTGATCAAATGCAACGCAAAATTGTGGAGAATATTAAAATCACTCCAACAGAAGTGAAAGTTTACTTCAATAAAACGGCTAAAGACAGTCTTCCTTTTTATGAAAGTGAAATAGAAGTGAGTCAAATAATTGTACATCCTAAAGCCAATAAAGATGTAGAAGAATATGTAGCCAAGCAAATGTATGACTACAAAAAACAAGCCGAAGCATTAGGTACCAAGAAGTTTGAGCAATTAGCTAAAAACTATTCCGAAGACCCTGCTGTAAAAGAAAATGGTGGTCAGTATACCCTAAACAGAAATGATAAATTTTGGGACCCTGCTTTCTTAGCTGCTGCTTTTCGTTTAAAAGAAGGACAAATTTCCCCGGTTGTTAAATCTAAATTTGGTTTACATATTATTTATATGATTAGTCGCTCTGGTGATGAAGCAGTAGTTCGCCACTTATTGCGTATACCACCCGTAACCGATGATGAAATTACTGAGGCAAAAGCTAAGTTAGATAGCATTAAAGCAGACATTAACAAGGGTAAAATGAGTTTTGCAGAAGCAGTAAATAAATATAGTGACGACGAATCCAGTAAGTTCAGTGCTGGTGCGATTTCTGCAAGAGATGGTTCTACCTTTATTTCGATGG
>CANHJH010000254.1 GCA_947460365.1 Sphingobacteriia bacterium
GTCTTGCGTTACAAATCCAATTTTGTTTCTGAGTTCGTCAAAGTTAATATCTTCTTCATTTATGCCATTGTATAAAATACGGCCTTTGTGCGCACGATAAAGACCTACCAGTAATTTAACCAAGGTACTTTTACCTGCACCAGACGGACCCACAAAGGCAATGGTTTCCCCTTTAGTAGCTTCAAAAGAAATACCATCTAAAGCGTTGAATTGAGCGGTTTGGTGTTTAAAGATAACCTGCTCAAAAGCAAGGGTATTGATGTTGCCAATATGGGAAGGGGTGAGGGGTTTGGGCTCGGAAGGTTTCTGCATCAATTGATGAAAATTTTGCAGAGAGGCTTCCGCTTCGCGGTAAGATAAAATGATGTTGCCAATTTCTTGTAAGGGACCAAATACAAAGAAAGAATAGAAGGTAAGGGTCATTACTTCACCGGCGGTAAGTTTACCATCAAATACCAACCACAGTAGGGTAAACATAATCACTTGACGGAGTAGGTTAACAAAAGTACCTTGAACAAAGCTGAGGGAGCGGATGCTTTTTACTTTTCTGAGTTCGAGGCCTAAAATTTTATAGGTGTTTTTGTTGAGGCGGTCAATTTCTTGTTTGGTAAGTCCTAAGCTTTTAACTAACTCAATATTTCTAAGGCTTTCGGTGGTGGTACCAGCCAACGAGGTAGTTTCTTTGACAATGTTTTTCTGGATGATTTTTATTTTCCTGCTTAAGAAACTGGTAAGCAAGGATAAGCAAATAATACCAACAGCATAGATGGGCATGATAGACCAATGCAGTCTGAAAGAATATATAGAAATAAAAACGATACCCACCAAAATGCTGAAGAGTACGTTAATAAAAGCGATGATGAATTTTTCGGTATCGGCTCTTACTTTAGTTAATACAGAGAGTGTTTCCCCGCTGCGTTGGTCTTCAAATTCCTGATAGGGCATTTGCATGGAGTGTTGTAAGCCATCGGTAAATATTTTAGCGCCAAATTTTTGTACGATAACGTTGCTGCAATAGTCTTGGAAGGCTTTAGCAATTCTAGATACCATGGCCACGCTGATGAGGATGCCTAAAAAGCCAAGAACGCCCCATATAAATTCTGATTGAGATCTTACGCCGGTAACAACAAACTGTTTTTTATCATTAAAGTAGCCGGTATTAAGGGGGTGCATACCGTATTTGTCGAGTAGTTTACCAAAAAAGTAGGGGTCGAGCATAGAGAACGATTGGTTAATAGCGGCTAGTAAAAGCGCTAAGGCAATCATCCACTTATAGGGTTTGAGGTATTGTAATAAAAGCTTCATGCGGTAAAAGTCGTATTTTTTAGTGAATTAGCTCCTGAATAATGCGGCAAGCCCATGGCAGTAGCTTTAAATTGAGATCACATAATGGTATAATAAAAATGAATACCTACCTAGCAATAAGTCATTAAATTAATTATATTGTGCAGGTTTTTAGTTTTACTCCCCCCAATTTATTGCATTGATCATTTTTTAACTGAAAATGACATGGAAATAAAGTTTTTATTAAAATCCAATAGGACTTATAAAAGCTAACTGCTTATTGATTGCATACAACTGAAATTGTTTCGGTTTATACTATTAATTAAGCAGTTGATTGCTGAATGATTAGGTTTTTATTAACCAATTGGCATGCTATGGGTGTGACTGAGTAGACGGAGTTGTGTAAGGCATGCAAGGGGGTGCTAATAAAATCTTGTATACTGTATAAAATCTTTTAACCTATGTGATACTATGTTAGCATGGCAATAGATGGAAACAACTGTTGTTGATTATAAACGGTATAAAAAGTTAAAAGCATGTTTCCGAAAGAATGGGTAGCGGAATTGGTGGTTCATAACAATGAGGCAAGGATTTTAATTCGTTTTGAGCGAAATAAAGTGTGGGAGCAGTTGATCAGAAAGGTTACCGGTGCCAGATGGAGTAGAACGCATAGTGCCTGGCATGTAGCTGATACAGCGGAGCATAGGAAAAAGTTGGGTATAGCATTGGCTGATAAGGTGAAGGAAGCGGTGTTGCGTGCCACTAAATTATCGGATGGTGTGCGAGCAGGTATCATGGCATTGATTGCCAGAATGCGCAATAAACGGTATAGTGAAAAAACGGTAGAGAGCTATGTAAAAGCATTGATATTCTTTTTTAGTTATTATGCTGGTAAAGATATTTTAGCGATAGAAAATGCAGATGTGGTTAGCTTTAATACGGGGTATATATTAAAGAATGGATTATCTGCCACCTATCAGTCGCAGTTTATAAATGGGTTAAAGTTATTGTATGAAACAAGTGTAGGGCATGCATTGCAAGTAGAATTATTAGAGCGACCGAAGATGCCGATGCAGTTGCCCAAAGTGTTGAGTGAGGAAGAGGTAGCCGCTATAATTAATGCGCTAGAAAATAAGAAACATAGAACGATGTTGAGTTTAATGTACAGTGCGGGCATGAGGCGGGGCGAGTTGTTGTCGTTGATGTTAAAAGACATTAACAGTAGTAGGATGTTGATAACGATAAGGAATGGGAAGGGAATGAAAGATAGGGTAGTACCATTATCGCCAGTGGTATTGGAGATGTTGAGGGAATATTATAAAGTATATAAGCCGAAAGCATATTTATTTGAAGGGCAGTATGGCGGTAAGTATTCGGAGCGAAGTATAGAGTTGGTATTGAAGACGGCTATTAAAAAAGCCGGATTGAAGAAAGAGGTGAATTTGCACATGTTGCGACATAGTTTTGCCACCCATTTATTAGAGGGGGGAACCAACTTACGATTTATACAGGAGTTGTTGGGGCATAGTAGTCCGCGAACAACGCAAATATATACGCACGTGAGTATGCAGCAATTAGGAAAAATAGTTAGTCCATTAGATCGATTAAATTTAAAAAAATAACTAAATTACTCCGCAATACCATGCACCCAAAACCTTCGGCTATTAAGCATATTTTTGTAATACTGCGAAAGTTAAAGGGGAAAAATATCGGGTATAAGGGAGTTACCAGTAATGTTAGACGACCGAAAATGACAACGACAAAAAAAATATTATTACTTATCGTTCTTTTAATTTTCACAGGTTGTACTGTTTCAACTGACCAATTCCCTGAACCAGACAAATTAAAACGTGAAATTGCCAATAGTATTGAAGTTCCTTATCAAGTAGGCGACACTGTTGTTTATGAATCATTTAATGAAATTTGCGGAAATTCTAGTAAAGACGAATTGAATCGTTACTATGAACCACATTTAAACGAACAAACTTACTTCGATATTTTAAAATTAAAAACCCAAAGGATTACATTGTGTACGGGCGACAGTTTGTTTGCACTTATGGAGAGACTATGCAAAAATAATGCGGACTCGTTAACAGTTTGGGACTGTTTTTCAAAAAACAAAATTATACTTTCAATAACTGGAGAAGCTGTGACAAACACCTCTGTAAAAATCTATGAGAGCTATAGTTACAACAATGAAAATGTATTTATTGAAAAGTTATTCGACTATACGAATGA
>CANHJH010000255.1 GCA_947460365.1 Sphingobacteriia bacterium
ATCTTATGAACCAACAAAAGAAAATATTGCAGCCCGACAATTGTTTCAAGATAATAAATTTGGCATGTTTATTCACTGGGGGGCATCTAGTGTATTAGCAGATGGCGAGTGGGTAATGAACAACAGGAATATTAAAGTAAAAAATTATACCCGATTAAAACAAATATTTAATCCACAACAATTTAATGCTGCCGAATGGGTGGCTACCGCCAAAAATGCCGGAATGAATTACATGGTATTTATTACCCGACATCATGATGGTTTTTCTAATTGGGATACCAAACAATCTGATTGGAAGATCACTAATACACCTTATAAAAAAGATGTACTTAAACTGTTAGCAGCTGAATGTAAAAAACAAGGTATGAAGTTGGGATTGTATTATTCAACGTTAGACTGGTACAGAAATGATTATCCTCGTGAAACAGGTAGAACAGGACAAGGCACAGGTAGAACAGGCAAAACCAATTACGCTGCTTATTTGAAATTCATGAAAAGTCAGTTGACAGAATTACTTACCAACTATGGTGATGTAATGTCTATTTGGTTTGATGGACATTGGGATCAAACCAATGTAGAGGGTAGTGCCGATAGATCTTCTAGAATCGATTGGAAGTACGATGAAATTTATTCTCTCATTCATCAATTACAACCTAAATGTATGATTGGGAACAATCATCATTTAAGTCCCTTGCCAGGTGAAGATTTTCAGATGTTTGAAAGAGATTTGCCAGGTCAAAACAAATCAGGATTAAGCTTTCAAAAAGCGTCCGATGCTTTGCCATTAGAAACCTGTGAAACGATGAACAATTCATGGGGATTTAATATGAACGATGAATCGTATAAATCAACAAAAGAATTAATTCACTATTTAGTTAATGCCGCCGGATTAAACACTAATTTATTATTGAATATTGGACCTATGCCGAATGGCAAAATACAACCCGAATTTGTTGATACATTAAAGGCAATTGGTAAATGGACAAAAAAATATGGCGAAACAATTTATGGAACACGGGGTGCTGTAATACCTCCGCAAGATTGGGGAACCGTAACCAAGAAAGACAACGCTTTATTTGTACATGTATTAAAATCAGATGGTAGAAAAATTATTTTAATACCAGGGATTAAACAAAAAATCCAATCCATTTCATTATACAGTAACAAACAAAAAATAAATTTCAACCAAGACGAGAATGGTGTGATTATTAGTTTAGATAGTGTGCCGCTTGATGAATATGATACGGTTTTCCAGTTGATTTTTTAATAAAAAGCGCTTTTTTAGCTATAGAACACATATTGATAGTAAAACAATTAACCCATCCGACCGTTTTAAAATACGGATTCATGGTTGTTTTATTGACGTATAGGGCTAAATGGGATTAACCTACTTTTTACTGTTAATTGTCTACTAATTGTATCATTGGTCGTTTGTCGTTAATATCTCTTTTATCATACTGTATATTAAAAGCGTTCAATTTAGGCTTAAAATCATGTTTGCGATTTAATTCAAACTGATAAATCAATTGCCCTATGTCATGCATAAATGGTTGTCCAACTGTTTCGTAATCATATTTAGAGTCATTAACTACTTCATCACTATTTACATAAATAGTTGCTGAAAGCATATAATCAATATTATTTTTTGTGTCAACTATATAAGACACATCGGTAGAAAAACCATAAGCCCATCCAACCTTATTAAAAATGCGGATATATGGTGGTATTTTATTCGTACTGTCTCTAAAGAAAAACTTTACGTAGCTGTCATAAAATAATGTTGTGTCGTATTTAGGGTAATCTGTTTCTGAAGGATATTGAGACAAATACTTTAATAAAAACAATCGATCATCATCGGTTAAATTAAACCGTTGATGAGAAGGAACTGATGCTGGAAATAAAACCGATTGCAGCATCTGCTGAAAATCCTGTAAAGCAACATGATTATGTTTGGTGAAATCAAAGGGCTCTTGAATCAGGCTATCATTCCTATCCCAATGTGCTTTGCCTACTTTAATGTTTTGCGAAAAATCAAACGCCTCTTTATTGTATGCAGGTGGTTGTTGGTAAACAACTTCCTGCTTTCCATTTATAAATTGAATGCCATTGGTATGCCTATTTTGTTCTTCCGAATAGCCCATAAATTGCCTAGTAATTCTTGCAGTGGTATATCCTTTTTGATGGAGTTTATGATTAATCGCTTCCTGGCCAACAAACTGATACATTCTATTGTAGGGATCGTTTTCACTAATTAATAAAGCACGCTTTATAAAGTGAGCAATAGAGGGCAGCTTATTTTTAGCAGTGGTATCTATTTTCATTGCAACCTGTTGTTCGTAACTGCTATCGAACTGCATACCAGTGAATTTGTTTATCCCCTTTACTTTTATTTCTTTTATTTTTTCTAAGGAAAGAAAGGCCAAGGGCATTTTAACCATCGACGCAGGATTAAAATACAATGCAGCATGATTGTTAAAATAATAATTTTTGAAAGTGGGAATTCCTTTGCTATTTCGATTGATTTGAGTATAAATAATTTGGCAACGGTATTTTAAAGGATCCGCTACAATGCTTTTGGTTATTGAATTTGAGCTGGTTGATAGTATTTTAGATAACAGCGTATCGGTGGTTGGTTGAGCACAGTTATTGCTAATAATAAAATGAGCAGCAATAGTTAAAGTAAAGTATAGTTTTCTCATGTATGCAAAATACAAATATATTATTTTAAAAAGTTGGCATCATATTTGAATTTATATGCTTGTAACCAAAAATTAAAGTTATGAACAAGCTAATGATGTTAAGTTTATTGCTGTTAAGTAATTTTTTAATCGAGCAACCAAAAGCACAAGTAAGGTTCAATATTAATATGGGTGTTCAACCAAATTGGGGACCTCGTGGTGGTGATTATGCCGAATATTATTACTTACCTGAATATGAAGTATATTACCATGTGCCAGCCGACAGATTTATATTTTGGGATGGAAATGATTGGATTTTTGCAAGAAATTTGCCATATAAATTCAGACGTATTGATTTATTTAATACATTTAAGGTAGTAATAAACCAGCCACGTCCATATTTATACCATCATCAAATAGCTGCACGATACAATAACCCAAACAGATGGAGTGGCAGAGGACCCAATAATATTACTTTTGAAAGGAGATATAATAACGATGATAGGTACGAGCGAGCACATGATAACAGGAGAGCGGATGGTTATTACGGAAGAAATGAAAGAAATGATGATACAAGGGGTTTAGAAAGAGGATCAGATAGAGGTAATGAAAGAGGAAGAGGTGGGTTTATGTATAGAGGTCACAGATACTAATGGTACCGCCTTATAAAGCTAAATGTATTATTACTAAATATTGAATATATTAAATATAATAAAATATTTAAAAATAAAAATAAATACATAAATTGCATCAATAAATCAATAAATAAATTAATAAATAATCAAATCAACTGTATGAAAAAGTTTTTATTCTCGTTTACATTAATTGTAAT
>CANHJH010000256.1 GCA_947460365.1 Sphingobacteriia bacterium
CCGGATTGTCCCGAAGCACCGCATACATAAAAATCATCTAACCCATCTTTATTAATATCCCCCACTGCTATTTTAGGACCTTGGGTGGATAATTCATGCGGAATTAAATATTGTTTATTAAAGTCTACAAATTCATTTTCGGTATGTTTCCAATTCACTCCTGCATTATTTAAAACTGGTGTGAAAATATTTGAAGGGCTAGGAAAAAAAGTCGCATAGTCAAATAGCTCAGTTGCCTTAGATTGCTCCAATTTAAATTTTATATTCGTCGTTGCGTTTTTAATCACTTGATATTTTTGGGTAGGCCAAACTACTACTATACTATCTACTTTGTCTTGATCCTTTAAAGCAAAATGCAATACAGGGGCCACAGAGGATTGGAAGCCTCTGGTGCCCATCATTTGCTGATATTGCATATTTCCTTTTGCAAATACATATATTTTCGCACCTAATCCAAATGTGTTTTGATCATTCCCTTTTAATGAAATCTGTAAAGTGTTTTTAGCAATAGTGTTGTTTTGTAATATCAAAGCTTTTTGATTAATATTATTCACTACTACATCTAAATCTCCATCATTATCTAAATCGGCGTAAGAAGCGCCATTAAAATAGCCGCTCATTTTTTGAGTGCCCCATGCTTCGCTCACATCTTTAAACTGAATATTACCATCCCCTTTAAAAAAGAAGGGATGTGAACTACCATCAGGCATAGCATCAATCGCTTCTTTGTCGTATTGGTCAGTATTATCAAGTCCTTTCTTAGCTTGTAAAGCAGATACAAATTTGATATAATCTAAATCAACAGGACGTTTTACAATCCCACTGGTAATAAATAAATCCTTATTGCCATCATTATCAAAGTCAGCAAATAAAGGACTCCAGCTCCAGTCGGTAGCGGCTACTCCACTTATTAATGAAGTTTCAGAAAAACTACTGCCATTTCCATTATTGTGTTGAAGTGCATTTTTAGAATATTGATTTTGATATCCATTGACCCCTAATTTCACTTTGTATATATCCAAATTTTCATCGCTTCCATATGTTTTAAGAATTTTTTCTTGGTCTGGTAACATATCTACAGTGATTAAATCCATTTGACCATCGTTGTTATAATCTGCTGCATCATTACCCATACTAAATCGGCTATAATGCTTAAAATGTTGCGCACCTTGCTCTAAAAATCCACCCTTGCCATTGTTCAAATAGTAATAATCATTTTCATGAAAATCATTTCCTACATAAATATCATCCCAGCCGTCATTATTAAAATCAGCAATCGCTAATCCCAACCCATATCCTAAATTACTTTGATAAATTCCTGCAGATTTAGAGACATCTGTAAATTTACCGGTAGTTGAAACATCATTTCGATACAATCTGTCTCCTGCTAATGAATCATAGCCTTGGCGATTACTTGTATCCACAATATTCGCATGTGGATGATGTGATTGATTTAAAATGTAACAATCTAAATCGCCATCATGGTCATAATCAAAGAAGGCCGATTGTGTTGTAGAGCAAGTTGTATTTAAACCAAATTGAGCCGACTTTTCCGAAAAGGTATTATCCTTGTTGTTGATGTATAATTCATTATGCCCTGTGAGTCCATAAAGACCACTTACTGTTGATACATAGATATCTAGGTAGCCGTCTGCATTGACATCAGCCATGGTCACACCGGAGGCCCAATCTGAAATCCCTTGCACACCCGCCTTATCCGTAATATCTTCAAATTCAAAATTACCTTTGTTTAAGTATAATTTATTTCCCCCATTGGTATTTGCTGTGAAGTAGATATCTGCTAATCCATCATTATTAATATCGCCTGTTGAAACGCCGCCCCCATTATAAAAATAGAGATAGTATAAAATACTCAGTCCTGGTTTTTCGACCAATTTATTATTAAAATCAATATTTGTTTTAAAAGAGGATAGCTGTGTGAATAATGTATCCTGTTTAAAAAATTGACAACTGGCAAACAACACGCAAATACTAAAGAGCAAATAAAATAAACGATTCAACATTTGGAATAATTTTAAATTAAGGCAAAAGGTTTTAAAAAAAAGGACTGAACAAATTTAATTGTTCAGTCCTAATATTCAATGTTTTATCTTCTTTAAATACACACTATTGTTTATTGGTGTATAGGGCAGATACCTCAGCACCTGACAATGCAGTGGTGTACATTCTAATTTGATCAATGCCTCCTTTCCAAGAAGAAGCTAACCAATCATCATTGTCATCATTATTTGCTGGACCACGACCAACGCGCATTTCCGTGATTTTAGTATCATCAATATTGATATTACCATGTGTACCCCATGCTTTTGATTTAGGGTTTGCTACGCCATCCAGATACAGGGTTAAGGCGCTTGATGTAGCACTATATACCATCGCAACATGATGCCAATTGTTATCTAACATACCTGGAATCATATCCTCTGCACTTTCCCAAGTAAACCAGTTATCGCTAACCGTTGCATCGGCAATCATTACTTTGACAGCACATTTTGTGTTATTTCCTTCAAACATAACAAACAAATTAGCGCCCGACCAATGGCCATTACTAGAAGGGAAACTCATAATATATTCAGGACCATTGGTTCCTTTATTATTTAAAGTTTGTCCATCTTTTTTATACCAAAATGAGATTGTAAAGTTTTTTGCATTCTTTGCCCAATCATTTGGTTTAGCGTATCTAATATATTTATTTGTTGCACCTTGTACTCCTTTTCCTTTAATGCCGTCTAGTGATTTCAAAGGATTATCCGCCGCAAAGGCAGCACGAATGCTATCTACAGCATTCATTAAAGGATTGGTTGTAGTACCATCAAATGCAACATAAAAAGCAAGCGGGCCTCCTGGCGCATTGGCATCTTTTGCATACTTACCTAATACAGGATGATCCATTTTTTGACCAGCGCTAAATATTAATACAAGCGTTAGCAACCAACTTGCATTAATGATTAATTTATTTTTCATTTTTTAATGATTTAGTTTGATGTGTTAAATTTTACCATTCTGGGTTTTGAATTAACTTACCTCCAGATCTATCAATAGCTGGCTGAGGCAATGGATAAAATCTACATTTGTTTGTATATCCATCGGGGCCCAATACAGTGATCGCATCACCCCATCTTACTAAGTCAAAGAAGCGCTCACCCTCTAATGCGAATTCTACTCTTCTTTCTTGTTTAATGGCTGCTCTTAATTGTGTTTGACTTACATAAGCTATGTTAGCCAAACCTGCTCTTGAACGAATTGTATTTACTAAGGCTACGGCGCCAGCACCATTCCCAGTTTCATTCATACATTCTGCTGCCATTAAAACAACATCTGCATAACGGAATACTCTTTTATTAATCCATCTAGGATTGTCGGACATACCTGTAGAAGTTCTATAAGCAGGATCTGCATATATTTTCTTATTCCAATATTTTCTTGGTAAGAAACCGCCTGGATCAGTTACATAACCAGGAAGTACTCTGCCATATCCGCCTGTTGCAG
>CANHJH010000257.1 GCA_947460365.1 Sphingobacteriia bacterium
TAGTAACGTGCTTTTATTACCGGATCTTTTGCCAACTTATTTAATGGAAGTACCTGCGCCTCGGTAATACCATCATCAATAAATTTTTGATAATGTATTTCACCACCCTTTATGGTGTAAGCGGTAATCGGTATAAAATCGTATTGATCTTCCTTGCCCCCTATAATTTGTTCCAATAATGTTTTTATAGGGATAATTCTTTCTTTCTTAACGCGTAATAATTGTATGATGAAACCCGGTTTTTTACTCCCTATTTCCGGTATCATTCTATTTGCATTAGGTGACCCATCAAAAGCAATTAAATAAGCAAATACAGCAAGCAGAAAACTGATTACAATAAGTATCATACCTATGAAAGCACCTTTGTTTTGAATGAGTTGCCTGAAGAACCTGTTATTTGTTGAAACTTTAGTCAATTGAAACGTTTAAGCAATGAACTTCATTGAAGTTCAAAAGTAAAAAAATAAACTCATTTCACCATTCTACCCTTCCATTGATAGGTTCCGAACTTCCCTAGCCATCCCGCTATTACAGTATATACAATATGAAAAGGCTGCATCAACGGAAAGAAAAACAACGTATTTGTTAACCCAAAGAAACGAGCTACCGGTATCATAAAAATAAATTCAACTATCGTTTTTAGCATCAAACTATAGCATACCCAGGGGTATAACCCTTGTATAAATATTCCTGTTAATAATGCGATCAACAATAATACATTAAAGCAATATACTAATACCAATACCGGCAGAATGGTTTTGTCGGAATAGCTGTTTGCTTTGCTTGCCCAACGAATCCGCTGATTTAAAAATTCTTTCCAGGTGGTCATGGGAGCAGTTTGTACAATCATGTTGCTGCTGTATATAAATCCGAGTTGATGGGGGTAATGTCGTTTTATTTTATACATCAGTAACATATCGTCGCCACTGGCTATATGATCAATCCCTTTAAATTTACCTACCCGTTCAAAAGCTTCTTTTTTATATGCTAGATTAGCACCATTACACATTGTATGTGATCCGGCTGCTACAGCTGCTGCCGTGATACCTTGCAAACTCATGAAATCTAACACTTGAAATAAGCCTAACCAGCTAGGTGTTAGACTAAACATTACAGGTGCTGCAATAAACACCGGATTTTTTTGCTGAATAAAATGATCAAATTGAAGCAACCAATTTTTAGGAGCAATGCAATCTGCATCGGTAGTTACTATCCAATCTCCATTACTTTCTGCTACGGCTATTTCAATCGCTCTTTTTTTATATGCATTAATATTGGCATCAACATAATCTGCCAATTGTATGAGTTGCACATTGGAATTGGTTTTAGCTATTGCTAATACCCGATCTGCAGTAGCATCGGTTGAATGATCGTTCACTACAATTATTTGAAACAAATCAGCAGGATAATTTTGCTCCAAAATACGCTTTAAACAATGGGTAATAACCGCTTCCTCATTTCTTGCAGGAATAATAACGCTGAATCGGGTGGCAGGAATTACCTCCTCTTTCAATACATATTTTTTTACCTTTAAAAACCAATATAAGTATAGCAAAATAAGTAAGCAATAAGCCGCAGTAAATAGTCCTATTAAAGTGAGTATCAAAAGCATCATACGCAACAAAGAAAACAAAAATTGGTCTATAAATCCGTTTCCTGGTCGTTTAACCCATTTTTATTCCTTTTTAACACCCGTTTTTAATTTTTTTCTTGGTTATTTGAGATAAAGTGAGTTATTTTGAAATTAGTTGCATAACTAACTATATGCCAAACAACCATTTTAAAAGAGGAGAGCTTTACAATGTCATCAACGGTATGGGTACTACTGCCGTTGCAAGGCGTATGCAAAAGAACTTTCGCAATGCTGGACTAGAAATAACCATTGAGCAGTGGAGTGTGCTTTTTCATTTATGGAGAGAAGACAGACTTAGTCAGCAAGAATTGTGTAACCGAACTTTTCGCGACAAACCCAGTATTACCCGTTTAATTGATAATCTGGAAAAACAACATTTGGTTAAAAGAATTCCCTCCCCCACCGACAGAAGAATTAATTTGATTGAACTTACTCAGGCGGCACAAGACATGCAACAAACTACCATTGATATAGCTAATCAAACAATGGCTGAAGCGTTAGCTGGTGTAGATAAGAATGAAATTGAAATAGTGAAATCGGTATTTCTGCGCGTGTACAATAACCTCACCCAATCTAACCCGGAATTGTAATAAATTAATCATAAATTTTTTAATATAATCATCATGGAAAATAACAGTTCTACCCAATCACTACTAGGCGGTGAGTGGATTATTAAAGAAAGTAATCCGCACGAAACGTTTATACCAGAAGAGTTTGATGAAGAACAAAGTATGGTAATGGATATGTGCCATCAATTTTTAAAAAATGAAGTACATCCTGTAACGGATCGAATTGAAAAATTAGAGCCGGGTTTAATGCCTTCATTGGTTGAAAAAGCTGGTGAACAAGGTTTATTGTCGACCTCCTTTCCGGAGGCTTATGGTGGATTAGGTAAAGATTTCATCACTTCTACCATTGTTAATGAAGGTTTAGGTGGGGGTAATTCCTTTTCAGTAGCTATTGCAGCTCATACTGGTATTGGCTCCTTACCCATTTTATATTTTGGAACAGAGGCACAAAAGTTAAAATACATCCCTAAATTATCATCCGGTGAATGGAAGGGTGCTTATGGTTTAACAGAACCTAATAGTGGTAGTGATGCCCTTGGTGCAAAAACAACAGCTACGTTGAGTGCTGATGGTAAACATTATATCTTAAATGGACAAAAATGTTGGATTACCAACGGTGGTTTTGCAGATGTTTACACTGTATTTGCTAAAATAAATGGAGAGCAATTCACCGGATTTATTGTAGAGCGCGGAACGGAAGGATTTACCCAAGGTCCAGAAGAACACAAAATGGGCATCAAAGGGTCTTCTACTGTTCAACTGTATTTTCAGGATTGCAAAGTGCCAGTTGAAAACGTATTAGGTGAAATCGGTAAAGGCCATATCATTGCCTTTAATATTTTAAATATTGGTCGGTTAAAATTATGTGCTGCTGCTTTAGGTGCAGCAAAAATTGGTGCCGACATTTCTATTCAATATGCCATTACCAGAGAGCAGTTCAAACTCCCTATTGCTAAGTTTGGTGCCATAAAACACAAAATGGCTGAAATGGCAGTGAAAATATGGGTGTGTGAAAGTGCTTTATACAGAACCGCAAAATGGATTGAAAATAAAGAAAAAGAGTTGGCAGCCAATGGAAAATCATTTGCCGAAGCCCTATTGGGAGCCGCTGAAGAATATGCTATTGAATGTGCGATACTTAAAGTATTTGGTAGCGAAATTCTAGACTATGTAGCAGATGACGGGGTTCAAATACATGGTGGCAATGGCTACAGCGATGAATATATAATTTCTAGATGTTACCGCGATAGTAGAATCAATAGAATTTATGAAGGCACCAA
>CANHJH010000258.1 GCA_947460365.1 Sphingobacteriia bacterium
ATTCAGTTTAATATTTATGATGCGGCAAGCGGTTTAACCTTTGTAAATGTTACTCCAAACATAATGTTTGTTGAGAACGATGTGGTTGGAACAGTTACAAATCCAATTACATTTATTGCTAATACTGAAATTGAAATTAAAATACCATTAAATAATGGCTGGACGTGGTTTTCGTTACCACTTCAATCAAATAAATTAGCAAACAGTAATTTATTGATGAGTAACTTAAATTCAACTTCAGGAGATATTGTATTGAGCAGTTCTAATTTTGATCAATATGATGCTGGATTAAGTTGGTTAGGAAATATTTCGCAAGGAGCAGGATTTTTTAATAATCAATCCTATAAAATTAAATCAGCTAATACAGATACCCTGGTGCATATCGGAACTCGCATTTTTCCTGATTCATCGATTGCAACAATTAGTGTTCAACCTGGTTGGAATTGGATAGGATATGTTTCTACAAAAAACAAAGGGATAGCAGAGGCACTAGGAAATTATAATGCAACAACTGGTGATTTAATTAAAAGCCAGTATGAATTTTCCTATTACGACAACTTAATGGGATGGACAGGAAGTTTAACATACATGAAACCCGCTATGGGCTATATGCTTAAATCTGCCAGCGCAAGTACTTTTAATTATCCATTATCAACCTATATCGGGAAAATGGAAAATCCTCTAATCATTAGTACAAATCAATCCTTATTTCCTTTTAATCCTGAGGCATATGACAACACTATGTCGGTTATTATTAGCGGAAATATTTGTAATGAAGCATTAGAACAAGGTAATGTTTTAATAGGAGCATTTGATGCAACGAATACAATGAGAGGTTATGCAAATCCTATCAAAAACACCGCAACTAATAGCTATAATTATTATTTAACCATCTTTAGTAATACGGATGGAGAGGTATTAAAATTAAAATACTTTAATACAACAGATGGGTCAGTATTAAGCACAAATAGTAATTTAACATTTACAACAAATGCTTTAGTCGGAGTACCATCTGCTCCAATTATAAGTAATGTTGCAGATTCTGTTGCTTGCAAAGTTGTAAATATTACTACAGCATTAACTAACGGAAATAATTCAGACAATGTAAGTATGTATCCAAATCCATTTAGTGATAATTTTACAATAAGCTTTAACAAAGTGGTTTCTGTGAAAATCGAATTAGTTGATTTATTAGGAAAGGTTTTGTTTTCATCTATAATTAAAGATAAGAAAGATCAAGTTATCACACTTTCTGCTAACCAAAATGTGGCAGCCGGAATGTATTATATTCGCATAACAGGGGATATTAATCAACAAATAAAAGCAATTAAGACAAAATAATTTTTTTAGAGTGGATGTTCTTTTATAATTAAAAGAACATCCTTAAATGAAATTTACAACATATTATGATTAAGAAAACAAAACAATTAGTATTACTTCTAGTTTTATTGCAGATAGCTAAATATAGTGTGGCCCAGGTTCCGTCTACTTGGACAGTAAACTTGGCATCATATCAATATCAAATGACAATGACGATTAAAGCTAATGAATCTTGTATTGATTTAGCTGACACTAATAATTACATCGCCGCGTTTGTTGGCTCACAATGTCGTGGAGTTATTAAAACACGCACGGCGGTTGGGGGAAACAAATTAGGATTATTAACTATAAAAAGTAATGTAGTTAGTGGCGAGACAGTTAAATTTCAAATTTATAAAGCGGTAAGCAATACCGTATTAATTGTTTTAGACTCAACACTTTTCTCACAAGGAAGTCAGCAAGGTAACCTCACAAATCCAATTATTTTTTACACCAATCATCCTATAACAGACATCAGTATTACTAATGATACAATATTAGAACATGCCGTATTAGCAACTCCCATTGCAACTATATCTGCTACCGATCAAGATGCTGGCACAACGTTTAGTTACTCACTAACAAATGGTCAGTCAGAAAACACTCAATTTGCTATTATAGGAAATCAATTAGTGGTAAATGCTAATTATAGTTATGCAACTGATTCTATAAAAGTAATAGAAATAAAAGCGGATGATAATGCTGGTTGCTCATATGTTGAAACATTTACCATTAGCATTATTAATGAGAATCTTCCTCAAATAGCCTTAAACTTAAGTTCGCCATTAATCATTGATCATCAGCCAGCAGGAAGTTTTATGGGAGAGTTTTCTACGATAGATCCTGACATAAATGATTCACATATCTATAGTTTAGTTTCTGGTGTTGGTAGTGCAGATAATGCACATTTTTATATTCAAAATGACACCTTGTATAATATGAATATTTTAGATTATAGTACTCAATCGGTTTATTTTATTAGAGCTCGTTCCATTGATTTAGGCGGTTTATTTATTGAAAACACATTTACTTTAAATATTTCCATTGAAAATATAGTTTCATCAGCTATTCCATTACCATCTTCAAACTATATTTCTCCAAACAGCGATAACAAAAATGATTTTTGGATAATTGAAGACGTTTATCTTTATAAAGATTTTGCTTTACAGATTTTCGATCAGTTTGGCCATATAATTTACACAACTCCAGGTAATTATAATAATGAGTTTGACGGAAAACTAAATGGTAAACCCTTGCCAACAGGTAATTACTATTATGTTTTAAAAAAAGAAAACATAATTTTTAAAGGAAATATTACTATTGTAAACTAAAAAACACAGCAAACATAATCTATTATGAAAAACATATTATATATTTTATTTATTATAACAACACTGCAAGTTAAATCACAAGTGTTGTCATATGATTTTTATTCATTTAAACTAAATAACATGGTTAACGTTAATCCTGCTTATACGGGACGAGACGACGGTTTGAATATTGTTTTAAGTGCGCAAACACAAAACAAGGGAGTAGCATTTGCAAATAAAAATTATATGTTTATCATGCACTCAAAAATATCTAAAAAACAAGCTTTAGGTACCAGAATTATTTCCGACACTCGAGGCGCCTTTCAGGTTTTAAAAGCTGACTTATTTTATTCCTATTTAGCAAAAATTTCAGATGACATGAAATTTACTTTGGGATTATCAGCAGGCTTGCTAAAGAACAGCTTATTAGTTAATCGCATTGATAACTATCAGTCATTAGATCAGTCAGACCCAACATTAACAAAACCTTATTATAATACAAATCAATTTGCAGCTGGCCTGGGAGTTTTATATAATTATAAAGGCTTGGATGTCAGTTTTTCTATGCCCCATATAATCTCTACTAGTCAGCCTTTAAACGGTTATATTAATACTGCAATATTTTACAATATAAAAGCCACTGAAGACTTTAAAATTACACCATGGTTATGCTATCAAAATATGCCTATAACAAAAAACTTAGGTTCACTATTTGTTAAAGGAACGTATAAAGATATTATTTGGATACAAGGTGGTTATCAAACTAACAGAACTTTTTGTGCAATGTTTGGTGTG
>CANHJH010000259.1 GCA_947460365.1 Sphingobacteriia bacterium
TAACAAGAAAGGGGGCGTTCTTCACAAAGAACGCCCCCTTTCTTGTTATGCTTTAGGTTTAATCTTCTGTTAATTTTAACGGATACGTATATCTTCCTTCAAATCCGGGATAGAAACCCTCCAAGCGAATATTACCTGTTTTAATAGATTTTATTGCTTCTTTAAACTCTTCAAGGCTGTTCACTTCTTTTCCATTTATACCAGTAATGACAAAGCCATCTTCCATTTTGCTTTTGCTTAATAAACCCGATCCTACTTTCTTTACTAGAACGCCTCCGGTTACATCATTGGCAGCAGCAATTTTTTTATCGAGGTCGGCTAATTCTCCACCTAGTTTTTCTAAAACACTGCTCGATTTAACCATGTCTGTGTTGCCTACCTTATTCTTCAAAGTTAAATTAGCTGTAGCTTCTTTACCACTTCTTTTATAGGTTAAGGTAATTTTATCGCCCGGTTTAAATCTGGCAACTTGCTCCTGCAGTTCAGCGCCACTGGTTACAGCTACTCCATTAATTTTAGTAATCAAATCGCCTTTTTTAAGACCTGCAGCCGCTGCGGCACCCCCTGTGGCAACATCTAAAGCAATTACACCTTCGCCTTCTTTAAAGGAAGTACCTAATTCTTTTTCAATGGCTCTTTTCTCGTCATCACTTATTTCATCTCTGGGGAAAACAATGCCAATATATGCACGTTGAACAGTGCCAAATTTCACAATATCTGTTACAATTTTCTTTACCATATTTACTGGTATAGCATAAGAATAACCTGTGTAAGAACCAGTAGGGGAGGCAATTGCTGAGTTGATTCCCACTAACTCCCCAGTAGTATTTACCAATGCGCCACCGCTATTCCCGGGGTTTACAGCAGCATCTGTTTGCAAAAATGATTCAATAGGGCTATTCGTTTGCTTACTGTTTATGCCAATTGATCTGGATTTTGCACTGATTATACCTGCTGTAACAGTTATATCTAATGAATAAGGGTAACCAATTGCCAATACCCATTGACCTAGTTTTACGTCATCACTGTTACCGTATAACAAATAAGGAAAGCTTTTACCTTCAATTTTTATTACAGCCAAATCACTATTCGGGTCTTGACCTACTAATGTGGCTTTATAAGATTTCTTATTAGTCAAAGTAACATTTATCTCATCTGCTCCATCAATTACATGGTTATTTGTAACGATATAACCATCATCAGTAATTAATACCCCACTACCGCTGGCTCTTTGTTCGGGCTGAATTCTGGGACCTCCTCCAAAAAAGTCGCCAAAATCATCGCCAAAAAATTCTGAAAATGGATTTCTCTGACGTTGTTGGTTGCCCGCTATTTCTTTTGCTTTGATGCGTGTTTTAATATGAACAACAGCTGGAGTAGCACTGGTTGCTGCCCCACTAAAATCAACCGGTCCCGGGCCTCCACCATTGTTTCCAAAAAATCCTGCATAATTAACTGGGATTTTACCCGATAATTGAGAACCCGCTTGTTGGTATTCTACGAATTTCCCGTAGCTCCACACACTGGCTAGTGCGGTTGTGGCACTAATCGCCATAATAGCTAAACCATTTTTCCAATTCATAGCTCTTTTTTTATTTGAGTTTTATAGTTCAAAATCTATGCCTTTCTGACAACAAATAAACGAAGCTGTTTAATTGACAGTTCATATTATCTCAGCATTTAACAAATGTTTTTCATTTTTTGTAATTCAAGTAGTTTTCAAACTGATTAAATGTCAATTTGATATGGATGCGATAAATGCCATTGTATCCACTCCATCCGGATAGTCCGTTAAGCTGGGACTTTGAGCTTGGCCAAATGGGGTATAACCATGCCCTACAATGCATTGAATCGATTCTTCATTGTTTTTGATCACTTCATTTAAATCCGACAGTTTATTGTAAGTGGTATAGTGTAACTGGCTTACCGGTGAAAAAGGGGAGGAGTTTGCGGTAAAAATAGTGGTATCATTATTCATGTAGTACTTTCCTCCCATAATTAATAATGCCAGATGATAATCGTAATTATGTTTGTATTTATGGTACTCCATAAAATGCGCATATTTTTTAAAAGCATCTAGTAAGGGGATAAAATCATACGATTCGGGCACATAAAGCTGTGTTACATTTCTACAACCCAAACCAAAAAATAACATGGCATCATCTGCCAGTGCAGCTAATTCTTCCGTTGTTTCAGTGCCATCGAGCACAGCAATGGAAGTCCTGTTTTTTCTGATTATATTGGGGTATTTACCAAAGTAATAATCAAAATACCTGCTAGAGTTATTGCTGCCGGTAGCGATATATGCAGAACAATTGGTTAATCTGTCTGCAAACTGAATTTGATGCTGAACTCTATTGTTCCAACCAATTAATTTGGAAACTAAATGTTTAAGAAGTATTTCATCTTTAGAAGATGGCTTCACGATAGCGGTATGACCACTGATGAAAACACAAAGTAAATCGTGAAATCCAACCAGGGGTATATTTCCTGCCATTACAATGCCTATTTTTTGAATGGTATCAGGCGTGTCTTTTAACTGATAAGCAGCAGCCCAATCCTCCAAAAAGCTCCTTTGTAGAAACTCATGAGCAATATTTCCTACTGATTGCTCAATAAATTCGGGTATAAACCACTGATTTTCCCGGTAGGCTCGCTCTTTGGTTGTTTCCCATTCCTCCGTTTTTTCTAAAATATATTCCCTTAATCGTAACAATAATGTAATTCGTTCTTGTAAAGTCATCTGTCAACCGTATTTTTGTAGTGCAAATGTAAATTCACTCAACCAACAAACCCATTTTATATGGCAATCAAAATTACAGATGAATGTATCAATTGTGGAGCCTGCGAACCAGAATGTCCAAATAATGCTATCTATGAAGGTGGTGTTGAATGGGCAATTTCAGACGGCACAACTGTAAAAGGCAGTTTTGCACTCCTAGATGGTACTTCGGTAGACGTAGATGCCCGTATGGCACCTATTAGTTCAGACACTTACTATATCACCGCTAACAAATGTACAGAGTGTCAGGGTTTTCATGAAGAACCACAGTGTGCTGCTGTTTGTCCGGTAGATTGTTGTGTTCCCGACGATCAATATCAGGAAACGGTAGACCAATTGATGGCTAAAAAAGATAAATTACATATCTAAAAGGCATTATTTATCTTAAATAGCCTGATTGATTTGGGGAGAATTAAACCGATTCTCCCTTTTTTTATTGCTTTATAGATGGATCCTCAAATGCATTCAACCTAATTCTTATATTTGTTAAATAAGGATAGGTATCATGTGAAACATATTAATGGGTAACATACCAATTGAATTGTTTATCTGGTAAATTTCATTTGACCCTTAAAAACTGTAGAAATATATACATGAAAAAGAAAGTTGCATTAGTTACAGGTGGACTAAGTGGCGAAGCTCAAATTAGCTATAAAAGTGCCGTA
>CANHJH010000260.1 GCA_947460365.1 Sphingobacteriia bacterium
GCTGGCGGAACTATTTCAGTGAAAGCCAATACGGATAGTTGTGTAAGTGCTGCCGCTACAATTACCATTCAAGTTCAACCAAGTACTACAACAGATACCTTGTTCAAATCTACCCCTATAAATGCACCGATTACGATTTGAAGTCCGGAGATTAAAGACAAAGGAGCAGGTACAACAATTACAACATGCGACGGAACAGGGGCTTCGCCTCATGGCTCAATAGTTGTAACCAATAATCCAACCTGTATCACGTATACTCCTGCGCTGAATTATACTGGAAAAGATACGGCATGTATCATTATCTGTAATAATGGGGTATGCGATACCACGAAGTTGATGATAACGGTATCACCAGTGGTGCAATTGCCAATCACCACAGCATTAGATGACAATGACTCAACCACTATTGGACAAGTCGTATTTGGAAATGTGTTGAGGAATGATACCAATTCTGGGGGCGTAACCCTAACGGCAACATTGGTGGGCGAACCTCGTCCTGATCAAGGCAGTTTAGTGTTCAATCCGGATGGAAGTTATTTGTTTACTCCTGCAGCCGGCTACAGCGGTTTAGTAGCAATAAAATATGCTGCCTGTGGTGGTGATCCATTGAGTTGCGATACTGCAATGTTGTACATAAGCGTTAAGCCCGCTAATACGAACACACCTAAAGCCAGCTTGCTAAAAACAGTGGAGTCTGTTACAACTAATGTAGATGGAACTTATTTAGTGAAGTTTAAAATTAAAGCAACGAATCCGTTTAGTACATCCATTGATAGTGTGCGAATAAAAGATGACCTCAGTAAAGTATTTAAAAATCCGAGTGATTACGAAGTAGTGTCTGTATTGGGTTCTAAAAATTTAGTAGTAAATATGGGGTACACTGGATCTAGTGATATTGATTTAGTAAGGTCTGCTTCCTCGATTGCTGGAGGCTCTGCTGATTCTATCTATTTAACACTGAATGTGAAACAAATTGCAGCTGGTCAACAGTTGAGTAATGTGGCCATCATGCAAGGATTAAACCCATTGGGTAATATTGATATCAACTCAGATGACCCTTCAATAAATCCGGGAGATAGCAACAGTCTTGATAAGACCCTATTTGTTATCCCTGCGGTGGAAGTAACTATCGCGGAAGGCTTCTCTCCAAATAATGATGGTAAAGATGATTATTTTGAAATTACCTTACCAGCAGGCAGTACGGATAGAGTTGAATTAATTGTATTCAACAAATGGGGAGCCAAAGTATATAGCAATAACGATTATAAAAACAATTGGAACGGAAAAGGCCTGAATAGCATACTTGGCGAGCAGCTCCAATCTGGTACGTATTATTATATCGTAAACCTTAAAAAGGCAACTGGTCAAATCAAACAATTTGCTGGGCCATTAACCATTGTAAGATAAAAGGATCAAAAGCAACAGAGGCGCCAAACTTGGCGCCTCTGTTGCTTTAACTATTGCGTATAAAATTAAATTTTTGGTATGCTATAACCATTATGGTAAACCGCAGATAAATATTGATCGTTTACCGCTGCATCTGTAAATCTTTGTTTACTTGCATCCCACTGTAATTTTTGACCACTGCGATAAGCGATATTTCCCATCTGACAAAGACTGGCAACTTTTGCGCCTTCTTGAATAGCGCAATGCAATTTTTCTAGCTGGCGTGACTTTGCTACTTCAATAAAATTAACCCAGTGCTTTTCTACACCGTTGTCAATAGATGGATTCAATGGGATAATAATTTTATCTTTGCTGCGAGATTCCTCAATTACTTCCCAGCCACTTCTGTTTAAAATAAGTGTTCCGTTATTTCCCTGGAATGCAACGCCGTGGTCTCTTCCATAGTTGCCGTTTGTTATACCCATTGTTTGTTCCCAAGCTATGCTAAACGTGTCGAAGCCATAAAGCACATTAAGCATATCGGGTGTTTCACTATCGGCATTTGGATCTGCATATTTGCCACCAATCGCTGTAATTGTATTTGGTGTAGTAGCATTCATGCCTAGTAACGCATAATCTAATAAGTGTACGCCCCAGTCTGTCATTAACCCACCGGCATAATCCCAATACCATCTGAATGAATAATGAAAACGATTGCGATTATAGGGCCTGATTTGTGCAGGGCCTAACCACGTTGTATAATCAACTCCTTCTGGTACAGGCGCATTTGCTTTGGGTTGTATTGGCGTAGACTGAGAATAACACCAGGCCTTTACATTTCTTATTGCGCCTAGTTTTCCGGAACGTACAAAATTTACTGCATCCCCAAAATGCTGTTGACTACGTTGCCATTGACCAGCCTGTACAACACGTTTGTATTTTTCTTGCGCCTTAACCATCGCACTACATTCTGCAATTGAATTTCCAACTGGTTTTTCTACATAAACGTCTTTGCCAGCCTCACAGGCATGTATCATTTGAAGGGCATGCCAATGATCAGGTGTGCCTATAATTACCGCATCTATGTCTTTATTCTCTAACAGTTTTCTATAATCACTATATATTGCAATGTTCTTTGTGTCAATATTTTTTGATTTTAGTTCAGCTATTCTACCAGCAATTACTGATTGATCTATATCGCAAAGTGCTGAAATAACTACACCCGGAACTTTCATTGCTGCTGATGCATTTGCCCAGCCCATTCCATTTAAGCCAATCACTCCAATATTAAATCGATCGGATGGCATGATGTTATTGTTGAAATATGCAAAAGCCTTATTGTTCATAGCATTTGCAAGAACAGTGCCTCCTGTGATAAGTCCGGCATGATGTAAGAATTTTCTTCTAGTTGACATAGCGCTGATTTTATTGAAGTGTTAAAGGTTGAATAGCTAATTTAACTTATTTCAAGAATAAGTTGCCTAAATGTTTAAATTGGGCTAACAAAATAATTTTTTAACCATTTATCAAATTGTTTGAAAATTGTAATTATTTAGCCAATTTTAATAGTTAATTTTAAAGGCAATTCAATAAACTTAATCCAAGTTTAAAATATTTTATATGTCAAAGTTTAATCTTAAAGTAAACGGAAAAAATCATGAGGTAGATATAGACCCAAGTACCCCGGTACTTTGGGTTTTACGAGACCATTTAAACCTAATTGGCACCAAATATGGTTGTGGGGTGGGCTCTTGCGGTGCCTGTACCATTCATTTAAACGGCCGTTCACTTAAATCTTGTCAATTGCCGGTTTCCGCAGTTGGGGTAAAAGAAATCACTACCATTGAAGGATTATCTGAAAACGGAGAACATCCGGTACAAAAGGCCTGGCTAGAATTAGACGTGGCACAGTGTGGGTATTGTCAAACAGGCCAAATTATGGCTGCGGCTTCTTTATTAAAATCTAAGCCCAATCCTACCGATGAAGAAATTGAAACATACATGAATGGCAACATTTGTAGATGTGGCACTTATGTAAGAATCAAAGACGCAATTAAGAC
>CANHJH010000261.1 GCA_947460365.1 Sphingobacteriia bacterium
AGCTTTATTAAAGCTATAATGGTCAGTACGACTATATTGTGTTTCTTTAAATAGTAAATGGTCTGAATTAATTTTAGCATATATTTTTGCGGTATCAGTACCCTCCTCAATCCACTCGCCAGATATATCTAAATTTTTAGCATTTAAATTTAGTTGCATTCTTTTAGTTGTAACTATGTGTTTCCCACTCCAGTCATATTGTATCAACCACCCGGCATATTCACCCGTAATAATATCAGAAGAGGGTAAATGCGGTTGAATTTTATTGAATTGATTTAATACGTTTTTATTTGGTACTGCAGCATTGCTTATTTGCTGTAATAAAACTTGTGCAGCACTGTCATTACTGTTTTCTGCTGTTGGGATATCTAATTCGAGCTGTGCTAATTTATAACCAAGGTCTGCTGATTTTTGAAGATAGTATTTAGCACTATCTATATTTTTTATTACGCCATAACCATTACGCCAACACAAACCATAAAAATATAGGCTGTTATCTCTGTTTTTTGCTGCCCCATGTGCAAATAATTTAGCTGCTTTAGAATAATCTTGCTCACATCCCAAACCTTTATAATGCATATATGCAATTGCATACATGCTTTGATCATCTCCTAACTGTGCGGCTTTTGAAAAGCAACTGTATGCATTTTTATAGTTAATACCAGTTTCATCGCTGGAAGCTTTATATTGAAGTCCAAGTTTGTAGTAATAATTAATTTGTGTTTGTATAGATGAATCAGGATTAGCTTGTGCATATAATTGAAATTTGCACAAGATTAATAAAAACGCATAAAATATTATGACCTTTTTCATGTGTATATAATTATTGTTTTTTAATGGTCACATGGAATACGCCTTGTATTCATTTCGGTTGGTATGCTAACCTAGTTTATGGCTATTTCATGTGTATATAATTATTGTTTTTAATGGAGACAGTGTATTATGTGTGTCTTTATGGTCGTTCATAAAGCTCCAGACTGTTGAAATACTATCTAATCCAGGGATATAGTTATCTATTTTTGTATTTGCTGTTACTGCCTTAGAAATGGGAGCAGCTTTAGAAAAAACAGTGTATTTTTTCAAAACAAAAAGTGCCTCAGTATCAACTAAAACTGATCTGTCTTTTTTAACAATATTTTTCTGCCATTTCACTTCCAATTGTTTATACCAACTGGCTCTACAAAAAAGTTGCTTGCGAAGTTTTTTATTTAATTGATCGAGTTGTGGGGCTATTGAAGCAATGTTTCCTTTTTCAATAAATTGTAGAAAAGATTGTTTGGCCTCCGCTGAAAATTTACGAAAAGAGGACTGGCGTGCACAAATTGGCATGCACAGCAAGAAAAAGTAAATTAATGTAATAATAAGTTTAATCAATCTTCTATTAAATTTAATTCTTAAAATCAGTTTGCTGATTTTCCTAAGAATTGGAATTTAATAAAACAATAATTAAATTTTTAGTAGGTATTTCCTTTTAAAATAAATTATTAGTAGTCAAATATATTATTTAATTTTTAACAACCAAAATGCTTTCAAAATATTTTTAATATTCATCATTTTCTTCATCGCTTACTTGAAAATCACCAAAATTCATCATACTTCCCATCAAATCTTTAAATACAACGTGGCCATCAATTGATTTCTTACTGATTAGGGAATAAGTAGATAACCCATTTAATACAAATTCCATCAAGAGGGCGTTCTCCTTGTCATTTGCAAGTGGATAATGTTTTTTAACCAAGCTATATAAGCCATCCACTTTGTATAATGCTTCTATTTTAGCAGCATCTTTCATATCAAATAACAAATCAAGATGATTGCCCGCATCAAACCAACGAATAATATTTTTATACGGATTCTCCAGTTCTTTTTCTTCTACAGATTTCTTTCCGGTAGTTCTTCTTTTTTTAATCGTTTCAGGATTAGGAAAGTAAGTGATGAACTGCGTACGAATTGATTTGTCTAACAAATTAAC
Organism: Sphingobacteriia bacterium; assembly: GCA_947460365.1. Lineage (GTDB taxonomy): Bacteria > Bacteroidota > Bacteroidia > Chitinophagales > Chitinophagaceae > Sediminibacterium. The sequence continues at coordinate 1,973 of CANHJH010000261.1, forward strand.
TGCAACCTGATAAGGACCCTCTAACTCCCCTTCATAAACCAACTCAATTTTACCGGTAATCGCTGGAATAATACCTGCTAAGTCACTTATCCATACTTGTGTTTGAGCTTCATTATGAATAATAGTTCTTCGCTCTGCACTACTTACCGCATTTTCAAAAGCTGCAATCGTTAAACGAGCACTAACGCCACTTTTCTTATCTACATATTCATTAGATCTTGCTTCAAAAGCTACTTGTTCTATCAATCGCTTAATGAGGTCGCTCACCATTACTTTTTCCTTTTGAATGGCTAAGATATCAGCCTCCTGTTCTGTAATAGTTAAGGATGTTTCAATGTCTTTCGGATAGTGGGTAAGAATTTGGCTTTGGATACGATCTTTCAAAGGCGTTACAATACTTCCTCTGTTGGTATAATCTTCCGGATTGGCAGTAAAAATAAATAATATATCTAAAGGCATTCTTAATTTAAAACCACGAATCTGGATGTCTCCTTCTTGCAAAATATTAAATAATGAAACCTGAATTCTGGCTTGTAGATCTGGTAATTCATTGATTACAAATATTCCACGATTACTTCTTGGGATAATGCCATAATGAATTACTTTTTCATCAGCAAAACTTAGTTTCAAATTAGCCGCTTTTATTGGATCAATATCCCCAATTAAATCTGCTACACTCACATCGGGAGTAGCTAACTTTTCTCCGTAGCGCTCAGTTCTATGTACCCAATGGATTGGGGTCTCGTCTCCATTTTCTGCTATAAAATCTTTAGCGTATTTACTCATTGGATTGAGTGGGTCATCATTTACCTCACTACCGGCAACAACGGGAATATATTCATCCAATAAATCTACCATCTGGCGTGCCATTCTGGTTTTAGCCTGTCCACGTAAACCAAGGTATAAAATATTATGTCTACTCAATAATGCGCGTTCTGTGTCAGGTATCACCGTATCTTCATAACCAACAATACCAGTAAAAGGGTTTTCTTTTTGTTGAATCGATTTGATGAGGTTATCTCGAACTTCTTCATGTACCGATTTTGAAATATATCCACTCTGTTTTAATTGACCAAGGGTAATAATATGTTGAATATTCATTTGTAGGGTTGTTTTAAATTAATGTAGGATTAGTAAACTGTTTTCCTTTTACCACTTTCAAAATCCTTGAAAATAAAGGAGCCCAATTTATCGAGGGATGCAAAATAGGCTTTACCATTGTTCATTTCAGTAAACTCTTGCACAAAATTTTGTAAATAAGGATCCGAAGCTATCATAAATGTTGTAATCGGGATGTGGAGCTTTTTACATTGAGCAGCCAGGTTTATGCAACGATTGACCACTTTACGATCCAGACCAAAACTATTTTTATAATACTTCCGGCCAATTTTGAGGCAAGTAGGTTTGCCATCGGTTATCATAAAAATTTGTTTATTAGGATTTTTTCTTCTACGCAATAAA
>CANHJH010000262.1 GCA_947460365.1 Sphingobacteriia bacterium
GTGATCAATATCGTGCAACCGATACCGTTATCAAAGGAAAAGGAAAATTAACCATGACCTTCACACCAGAAGGCGGCGGTGAGGCACAAGTTTTTGAAGTATACAATTTCAAAGGAGATGGTGTGGCAATGGCTATGTACAATACCGATGAAAGTATCATGGGTTTTGCTAGAGCTTGTTTTAACCAAGCGTTACTAAAAAAATGGCCTTTATATCTTTCTACTAAAAATACCATCCTTAAGAAATACGATGGCCGTTTCAAAGATATTTTTGAAGAGGTCTATCAAAATGAGTTTAAACAGGCCTATGCTGATGCAGGTATTACCTATGAACATCGTTTAATTGATGACATGGTTGCCAGTGCATTAAAGTGGAATGGTAATTTTGTTTGGGCTTGTAAGAACTATGATGGTGATGTACAAAGTGATACCGTTGCACAAGGTTTTGGATCTTTAGGTTTAATGACTTCTACATTGGTTACCCCTGATGGTACGGTGATGGAAGCAGAAGCTGCCCATGGAACCGTTACCAGACACTTCAGAGAATATCAAAAAGGTAATCCAACTTCAACTAATCCAATCGCTTCTATCTTTGCTTGGACAAGAGGATTAGCTTTCCGTGGTAAACTAGACAATAACCAACAATTAGTAGATTTCTGCGAAGCTTTAGAAAAAGTTTGCGTAGAAGTGGTAGAAAGCGGAAAAATGACGAAAGACTTAGCCGTTTGTATTCATGGAAATAAAGTAAAACATGGGGAACATTATTTGTACACGGAAGAATTTTTAGATGCAATTGATGCTGAATTACAAAAAAAGCTGAATTAATCTACAATCACTTTTATAATAAAACTGCCCCTTAATTTAATTAAATAAGGGGCAGTTTTTATTTTACAAATGACTACTAAACACCGAATTGACGTAAATGATGCTCAATATGTTTCCATTGACTAAAGCCCCATTCTCCTGCGTTCATTTTACCAAATAATGGGTGTTTTATTTTTGCAGCATAATCTCCTCCATTGGTATAAAAAAGGTCATATGTGGATAGTAATTTTGCTTTTTCTTCCTCAAAATTTCTATCATTGGTAATTACCATGTTTTTAGCCGTTGGTAAACTTTGTCTATAAGGCTTTTCATTAAATACGATCTTTTTAATGATAGACCCAAACAACGTGCCGATAAGGTGGTTTTTTGTGTCAGTATTGATGCCAGTTTCCAACGATTTTCTTAAATGCGCCATCATCTGTGGTAATTCCATTTTACCCCATTTCCTGGTATGTGCTACTGTTAAAGAGTCTATTCTATGACGTATCGATTGGTATATTGATGGATCGTAAATAGAAGGCTTTGTCATAATACTTTTTTAATATTTAATTCAATCGATTATTGTGTAGATTCCTTAAACCTCAATCCAAGTATGGTCTGCCAATAATTTAACAGAGGAAACAAATTGTTTAAAAGGTCCAGAATTGCCCCATTCCTGTGGCGCTACCAACGAGAGCATGTGTGTGCCATCTTGTTTTTCATACAAATGATAGATATAGCCAATTTGCGGTTTAAAGGATAACCTGGCTTCATATATCATTAAACTGAGTTCCTTTCTTTTTTTTATTTCCTGTGCTTGCTTTGCTAATAGCTCAATTTGTTGCCGTATCTGATCTAACTGCATATTTGTTTGATCTTCCATGGCACTCAATGCCTTGTGCTTAATAACGCCTTCTTTGGTTGGCCTGATCGCTACTCCTGCAACTGACGATGCATAAGGAAGCACACTCATTTGTTTATGATATATCTCAATATTTTTAAAAGGCGCATGATCGTTTTTAAAACCCAAATGCGAAACTTTTAAATATCCATTGGGCAATATCTCATGTATTACCTCTAAAATATTTCGTCTATTTTTGTAAAATAATATTTGGAAAGTAGACGCATTGATAATACTAGATTTAACTGTATCAGCTAAATTCAAATCATCAAACGCTCGCTCAGTATCATCTGGTGTAACGGTGTATTGTGTGTAAAATGCTTCATTTTCAATGGACACCCAATTAATACTAATTGAAAGGGCATGACCATTGTTGATACTGTCTATTTTACAATTTCCACTTTTAGGCTCCATGCCGTTCTCAAAAATACATTTCTCCGGAAATAACTGCCAGCTCGCTAAAAAATTATACGCTTGAACCATTTAAAATATTGAATAAAAATGAATTAGGTTGCTGGATCTTATTTAATGGTAAAGTCTACTTGTACAGTTCCCCATTTTATAGAAATATTACCTTCCGCAGTTACACTGTATGCTAATCTTTCAGAAGAAGTTGATGCCTTAGTCGGTTTAACATTAAATCTTAAGATGTCTTGAGATTGCGCATAATCATAAGCACCCCATTGTTTCCAGATCTTATTCAATATTAATGTCCAATCATTTCCATTATCTATCACAAAAAAGCTGTACTTGCCGGCCGGGATACTTTTTCCGTTTATAGATACGGGTTTGCTAAATTCAAAAGTAGTTGCGTCATCAGCGCCAGCTCTCCATATTTTGCCTTGCATTGGTTCAACATCTTTACCTATCGTTCTACCTTTTAAAGATGGTGCACTGTATTGAATGGTTACAACTGTTCCATTTTTTAAGGTAGTAGAAGTACTTGTTGCTGGACTTGCTTTTTGAGCGGATATAGCACCCATAATAAAAGTGCAAACGGTAATAGCTAAAAGTTTGAAGTTGTTTTTCATGTGTTTATATTTATTGTTATGAATGATTACATGTAATATACCTTGCAAACATATCGTTGAATACGTAAAATTTGTGTAAGGCGGTTACATGCATCTTAAATATACAAATAAATAATAAAAAAGTTTACTTCCTCGATACTTAATTTACCCGAATAAAATCTGGTTTATTGACTAATTCAGTTATATATCTAAATTGAAGATCGGTGGTTAAGCTTATTTTCCAGGTATTTAATACAGCAACTGTTCTAGGTAAGTACGAAATCTTTAATTCAATTGTTCCAAATACTAAATTTTCATTTCTGGTTCTTACTCCTCCTCCAAATGCAGAATAAAAGTCTCCGGTAGCGTTACTTCTTCCATGATCTTTTAAATAAGAAAAATTTACAAAGCTAAATGGTGCAAAATTAAATCCTAATAGTTTCCAGGTATTGTACATTACAGATTCCACATTTAAACTAGCTCTTCCCGATGATTTTGTTTCAGGATCCCTAAGCAGTGGTAGTCCATACATACTCGATAATCGAACGGGGTCGTTTAAAAACGTATTGATTTGTTGCGTAAAACTGCCACTCAAAAAATGGCGGGAGTACCAGGTGCTAGCGCCTAATCTTCGTAATCTGGTAAACATTTCTAAGCTCCCTAAAAAACTAATATCCTCTATTCTATCGTTATTATAA
>CANHJH010000263.1 GCA_947460365.1 Sphingobacteriia bacterium
GGGATAGCATTGCGCTTGTTCATTATAGGTGGGCTCAGACCGGCATATTTAATTAATACAACAGAATTAAAAAACAACATAAAGATGAAAAAAATCAGTTTCTTTATCCACTTCACGATTTTTTGTTTTTCACTTTGTCTATTGCCCAATACATCCCAGGCACAAACCACAACCCCTACAGAAGAAATAGTTTATGTAGACCAGCCATTTATACCCAATTTGATAGAGATTGAAAAATGGATATCTAGTATGGTAAAAAGCGAAAAAATAGGTTATTGTTGGAAAAATTCACAATTAAGGCCTCCAGGGTCTAGTACTGCAACCAATACTTGCCCTGACGGTGATTACGAAAGTGCTGGACTTTGCTACACTCCTTGTCCTACTGGTTATTCAGAAGTGGGTCTGGTTTGTTATGAACCCTGCCCGCCAGGATATACAGATGCAGGTATTTGCTGGAAAGATGCAGGTAGTTACTCTGCACCTACTTTATTAGCTGATTGTCCAACCGGATATATTAACACCATAATTCTTGGATGCCATCGTCTCTATTCTTCTTTTGAAGCACCTTCAAGATTAGCAGATTGTCCTCCTGGCTATACAAATATGGGGCTCACTTGTTATGTACCCTGGTCATTTCCAGTTGATGATTTTCCATTGTCAAGTAGTCGTGCAACTTGTCCTACCGGTTATTTTAAAGGTTTTGCCAATAGGTGCTATGATGATTGTAGTGGTTATCCTGGGTATACTAATATAGGAGAATTCTGTTCCAGAGAGGCAAATAGTTTAGGTGTTGAATATGCTACATGCCCAGCTGGATATCATAAAGCTATTGGAATTACTAATTGTGAACCTAATTGTAAACATGGCTATAGCAATTTTGGATTAACATGCTTTTCCGATTCACTTACCTATGCGAGGTACAGTTATCCTAATCCCGGCCACGGACATAAATGTCCTGAGGGGTATGTAAGAGATAATAACGATCCAGTTGGACTTTGTTTTAAGCCATGTCCTACCGGGTATTATGGTGAAATTCTTTATTGTTACCAAAATTGTCCCAGCGGATGGGTTAATTGTGGGTTAGCCTGCGCAAAAGATGCAGCGACTTGTGGTATTGAAACTTTTGGGCAGGTTTGGTCTGTACTGGTTGTTGCTGCAAATATTGCTACAATGGGAATGACAACAACTGTTAATTCATCTTTAGGTACTGTGACAAATACTATTAAGTTAGGGAGTAAGGTTTTTAAAGCAGAAGGTACGGTGGGCGAATTGTTTATAAAGGTGTTAAAATTTGTTCAATCTTACCAGTCTTTTGGCCCTAGTGGAATGATACAGCCTATTACTGTAGTGAAAAGAATGAAAAGATCTTTATATAATACTGAAGCAAGTTTTTTTTCTTTTGGTAATCTCATAAAAACGTACAAAATTGAATCTAATGCACAAAATAGTATAGTCTTATTAAGACAGGCGGTTAAAACAGATTTTGCTAGCATAACTAGCCAAGAAATCAGTAATAAAATTGATGCCCTTTATGATCCCATAGAAGCCGCATTTATCAAAAGCGAATACACAAATACCATGTTGGCTGAAATGCAGGCAACCACTGATTTTGATATTGCCAAAAGTGCCTTATCTGCAGTTTCCATGATTGACCCTACTGGTCTTGTAAGTTTGGTAAGTTCTTATACCCATCCATTGTGTGGAGAAATAAATACAACTGTACCTACAAAACCAACTATTATTTATGGTACTGGTGCTCCCAATGCAGGAATTGGTGCGGATGGCAATTATTATGTCAACACGAGTGCAAATAGTGAAAACGACATTATTTTTTTCGGACCCAAGAATAACGGGGTTTGGCCACAATGGGAACGCAATTATTAATCTTTATAAAACCAAGTGCTAAAAACCAGTATTAAATATTCATTATACAATTCTCTCATGATTAAGTGTGTTAAATATTCCAATAGATGCTTCTACAGGGTAATGCTTTTTTTGCTTCATTGGATGTTTTGCCAAATCGCTATAGGACAAACCTCCAGTACCGCATCTGCCGACTCAATTGCTTATAAAATAAGCATAGCGTTTAAATCTCCCACTTTCAATAAATTGTATCTGGAGTCATATTTCGGCAATGTTGTTTTATTATTAGATACCACAACAATTAAACCTGGTACTAATGAAGTGGTTTTTACAGGCACCAAAAAGTTGCAGCAGGGAGTATATATTATTTCTAACGAACAAGGGAGGAGAATCTTTGATTTTTTCGTAGACGACAAACAATTCTTCTCTGTTTTATTGGATTTTTCAAATCCTAAAAATCCTCAGATCAATTTTGAGGGTTCTTCCATCAATACCGAATGGATTGAATTTGGCCAAAAAATCGCGGCTACAGTAGCTGAAAAACAAAAGCTAACCCGTCAATTGGAGATTGCCTCTAATCTGGTAGATGAGGTTAAATACAAACTCGAGTTGGATAAAATACAATCTACCTACCTTAAATATAGGAAGGACTTAATCGATAAAAACCCAGGTTCATTATTAAGTACCATATTGCCTGCCATTTACGAACCTATCTTACCTGATAGCATGCTCATTCAAAATAATTTTGAAGATACCATGGCAGCCAAACAATTTATCAGTGATCATTATTGGGATGGCATCAAATTTTGGGATACGCGATTGGCCTACACGCCATTTTTTCTGCCTAAACTAAAAAAATATTACAAAGATGTTGTGAGCTATAAAACGGACACGATTATTAAGAAGATGGATTGGATGTTGTCTTATGCAGCTGCAAGTGATGATATGACGCGACTGATGATGGAAGATTTTATTGCGGCAAGTATAAATCATGCCTACCATTGGAATGATTCGGTATTTATTCATCTTTTTGAAAAACATATTGCTCCTAAAAAATACAGTTGGTTGTCGGAAAGCCAAAGGCAAATGATTTCGGAGAAGGCTTATTATTTAATGGGCAAGATGATTGGTAGTCCGGCTGATGATATTCAATTGCCCAATCTTCAGGGCCAGCTCACTTCGTTGTATCAATTAAAATCCAATTACACCATATTGGCATTTTGGGATCCTACCTGCTCCCATTGCAGAGAAACCTTGCCCAAACTGGATTCAATGTATCAGGCGATATGGAAAAGCAAGGGCATATCCATATTTGCATTTGGGTCGGAAAGTGACGGTAAAATAGGGGATTGGACCAACTATATAGCGCAGCATCATTTGCAAGACTGGACGAATGTGTACAATACACAAGAGGAAAATCGAAATCGAGTAAAGGCGGGGCTAAAGGGATATCCGGAGATATACGATGTGTGGTATTATCCATCTTTTTTTGTGTTGGATAAGAATAAAAGATTTATGGCTAAGAAGTTCACTTATGAACA
>CANHJH010000264.1 GCA_947460365.1 Sphingobacteriia bacterium
ACTTCTTCTGAATCAGCTTTAAATAGATTTACAATTAATCTAAAATAATAATAGATACTTATTGCGGAACCAATTAAACCTATAACTACCAAATTGATTGAATGATTCTCTAAGTAGGAAGTGAATAAAAAATACTTTCCAAAAAATCCAGCAAAAGGTGGAATACCAGCTAAAGACATCATTGAAACAATTACAGAAATAGTAATTAATTTATTGTTTTTACCTAATCCTTCAAAAGCTGAGAAATCGCTTGATCCTTTTACAGCCGCTACATTTGAGACAACTGTGAATGCAGCAATCGTAGCCACCGAATATGCAAGTGTATAATACGCTAGTGCTGTTCCACCGGCTGTATTATTTGCCAAAATTGCTAGTAATAAATAACCTGCATGAGAAATACCCGAGTAAGCCAACATTCTTTTCACATTCGATTGGAAAACGGCGATTACATTTCCTATTAATACACTTAAAGCTGCAATGTACGTTAATGTAGTCGACCAAACTACTTCTTGAGATCCAAAACTTACTGTAAATAATTTATAAAAAGCGGCTATTGCAGCAGTTTTAACAATCGTAGACATTAATGCCGTTACTTGTATAGGAGCTCCTTCGTAAACATCTGGTGCCCAAAAATGGAATGGTACTGCTGAAATTTTAAATGCTAATCCTATTGCTAGTAATATAATACCAGTATAAACCAATTCAATATTTGCTGGATTATTCGACATATACGCTTTGATTTCCATTACATCAAATGACGCAGTAGCTCCATAAACGAAAGCAATACCCATCAACAAAAATCCAGTTGCAAAAGCTCCCATCAAGAAATACTTCATCGCAGATTCATTCGAACCTAGACTTTCCTTCTTACTTCCTGCTAATACGTACATACAAATTGATAAAATTTCAATCCCTATAAATAACATTGTCATGTTGTTATAGGCAACCATACATACAGCACCAACAATTGAAAAAAGAACTAACGTAGATTTATCCGATTGTAATCCATCATTCTCAAAAATTCGCTCAGCCATCAAAAACCAAAGTAAACCTGTCACTAATAAAACAGCAATAAACGATACTGCTAAATTATCAAAGTAGACCATGTTATTGAAATAAGCTGGGGTTGGATTATCCCATTCCAAAAAAGTAACTGCAATCGCAGCAATTAAACCAACAATAGAAAGTTTATAGATGAATTTTTTGAAATTTAATATCTCAGATAGTATTCCTAAAAAACCTAAACCTGATACTAATAATAATGCCTTCATGATACTTATTTAATTGTGATATTCATTAAACTGAATAAATTCTTTACAGCTGGTTCTGCAATTTCAATAAATGGCTTTGGATAAACACCAAGTGCAAATATTGCAAGCACTACAGGAATGAGAATTAATTTTTCTTGGAAAACTAAATCATGAAATTTATCTGAAATCTCAGTTTTGTCCCCCAATACCGCTTTTTGATAGCTTTTTAACATATACACTGCGCCTAAGATGGTAGTTAATCCACCAAAAAATGCCAACCAACCATTGTATTCATAAATACCCGCCATTAATAAAAATTCACCAACAAATCCGCTAGTCAATGGCAATGCAATACTTGCCAATAAAATAATTAAGAACATAGTTGCATAATTAGGTGCAACCACTCTTATTCCTCCCAATTTATCTAAATCTCTTGAACCTGTTCTATTTACTAAAATATCAACAACGTAAAATAATCCAAAAGCACTAATACCATGCGCTACCATTTGGATTACTCCACCAACCATTCCATTGTGTGTTAAACTGAAAACACCCGCTGCGATTAAACCGACATGGGCTGCAGATGAATATGCGATTAATCGCTTATAATCTTTCTGATACATCGCCATTAATGAAGCGTATAAAACACCAACTATAGCTAACGTTATTGCTAAAGGTCCCCACTCCATCATTCCTTGAGGTACAATTGGAAGCAATAAACGAATTGCCCCATACACTCCCATTTTTGACATAATCCCTGATAACAACATTGTACCAGGAGTAGGAGCATCGGTATAGGTATCTGCCAACCAAGAATGAAATGGAAATACTGGCATCTTAATAGCAAAAGCAAAGAAAAATAACCAAAATAACCAAGATTGTGTTCCGTTCGTTAATTCCAGTTCATACAAACTTGTTAAACTAAAGGAATGAGGTGCTGGAGTTTGGAAATACACATAAATTAAACCTACCAACATCAATAAACTTCCTGCAAGCGTATAGATAAAAAACTTAAAGGTGATCTTAACTCTTTGCTCTCCACCCCACAATAATGCAATAAAATAAATTGGAATTAAAGCTACCTCCCAAAAAATATAGAATAAGAAAGCATCTTGTGCAGTAAATACGCCTATCAATCCAAATTGCATTAACAACATCAATGCATATAAATTGGTTGAGCTCTTATAAGAATTTCTATTTGCTGCTAAAATGATTAAAGGAAGTAAGAAAGTTGTCAAACCAACTAATAACAAACTTATACCGTCCATTCCAATGTGGAAATTAATTCCTAACGATTTAATCCATGGAATATTTAATTCGTACTGAGGCAATGCGTTATCTTTATGAAAGTTAACAAATGTGATAACTCCCAATAAAAACTCAATTAAACTAGCAACTAAGGCCACTTTTTTGACTGTTTCACCCTTAAGTAAAAACAGAAGTAAACCTACGACTAATGGGAAAAATAATAATGCTGAAGTAATCATTTCCGAATATTTATTTATTAAATAGGTTAATTAACAAAATAACAACGATACTCACGACCATTGCTAATATATAAAAACCAGTATTTCCTGACTGTACTTTACGTACAACTGAACTAATGTATACTACTAATTTACCAATTGAATCTACTAATAAATTGATCCCTTTTAATTCTAAAATTTTATATGTAAAACCAGCCAAACCATTCAATGGTTTCACAATGATGGTATTATAAAATTCATCCACATAATACTTATTCGTTAATAATTTAGGGATGAAAGTCAATTTAGAATCATCCAACGAAGGAACATAACTTTTAGACACAAATTTGTTTCTCGCAAACAAAATAAAAACTATGGTAAGAATTACAGTAACAGCCATTAAAATATATTCTGTAGCATGTGATAATTTATGACCGTGTGCAAACACCTCTGAAGCTTTAAACACTGGAGCTAAAAAATGCTCCAACCAATGATTTCCACCCAATACATGTGGAATACCAATAAATCCACCTAAAGCTGCAAGTATTGCTAACACAATCAATGGAATTGTCATAGTTTTTGGTGATTCATGCAAATGATGTTTTTGATCCTCTGTTCCTCTAAATGCACCAAAGAACGTTAAGAAGAACAATCTAAACATATAAAATGTAGTCATCAA
>CANHJH010000265.1 GCA_947460365.1 Sphingobacteriia bacterium
TAAAACAAATGATTTTTTAAAGCACTTCATATTCTATTGGTTTCCTGAAGAAAAGAACCTCGGAAGATCAAGAGAGGAACTTGAACAAGTTACAAATGAATTACGAAAATTTTATAAACCAACATGCAACGGGTAGTTGCATAAAAATAATTTAATTATGAAGAAAATAATACTATCAGTTTTAGTTTTTAGCTCAATGGTCTGCTTTGGGCAGCAATTAACAAATTCAAACTTCGAACTTTGGACAACTGAAATTTATGGTTCAGAGCCGAACAATTGGCAATACAATGATGGAACAGGTCTAGTTTATGGAACGAATAATGTAATTAGAGGAATAGATGGTGTAGACCCTCTTACTTCAACAAAGGTTACTGGTGCTTCTGCTTTCGGTGGATCAGGAAATTCAATATTATTAGAAACCAAGGAAGCCATTGGCACTACAACAATAAACACCTATAATATTAATACAATTCCAGGATACCTATATCGACAAGAAGCTATCACTAACACGAACATTGGGTCAATAACATTCAATTACAAAAGCTCTGTTGTTCAAGGAGACTCATGTTTTGTTAAGGTTGGACTAATTGATGCAAATAATAATTTCCTATCATATGGTGAATTTTGGATTAAACCTTCTGATAATAGTACAACATGGAAAACAAAAACAATTATCATAGAAAATCAATTACCTGGAACACCAACAGAAATTTTTATCGAGGCAATGTCAACATTTGATGAGGCTTACTCATATAATACTCCTACTATTGGATCTAAATTATACTTGGATAATTTTACTTTAAATTATTGTAGTAGCCCAATAAATACAAATCTATCAGAAACTATTTGTGCTTATAACTTACCATACACATGGAATGGTTTAACATTTACAAGTGCAGGAACTCAATCAAATTCATTTACTTCTATACTTGGATGTGATTCTATAGTAAATATGACGTTAAATGTTATACCAGGTCCTTTTACTTTAATACCTGATGTTGGATTTGAAACTTACCTGGGTACTCTTGGTTTGGATCCTTGTGGAATTGATGGAAAAGTACCAACATCGTACATAGATACTGTGGTTTCGTTGTCAATAAATAGTTTTAATGTTTCTCCTGCAATTAATGACTTAACAGGAATTGAAGATTTCACCTCACTTGAAACATTAAACATAAATAGACAAACATCAAGCCTGTCAAATGGTGTTTATATTACCTCACCATCAGGATTAGATTTGAGTCAAAACATAAGCTTGAAGAAATTAATTTGCAGAGGTTGTAATTTACAAAGCCTAGATATCAGCACAAACACAAATTTAGAAACTTTAGATATTGGATTGTGGGGACCAAGTCCAACCCTGCCTCTTAATAATATTCAAACTTTAAATCTTACATCAAATACAATGTTGAAATATGTAAATATATCATACTGTTACTTGCAAAATATTAGTTTTCCACAAAGCACTTCTCTCCTGAGTGTATTTGCAGAAAATAACTCTATTTCTAATATCGATTTTACTAGCCTTACTAATATAAAGCGATTGGATCTATCTAATAATGCTATTACAAATATTACTGGTAATAATAATACAACTTTTAAATCTTTAAACCTTCAAAACAATCCTAACTTAATATCACTACCAACATCAGCAAGTAATGTTGATACGCTGATTGTCAAAGGATGTGCATTCTCAGGTCTTAACCTTTCAACCTTTTCAAATTTAAAATTCTTAGATTGTAGTTATAATGATTTAGAATGCTTATCAATTAAAAATAATTCGAATACACAAATTGGATATATAAATACTATTAACAATTTTACATTGACTTGTATTGAAGTAGATGATTCTTTATTTTCATCAAATAACCCAATTTGGAATGCAAATAAAGATGCTTGGTCATCTTATAGCGAAGATTGCATTGGAGTATGTATAACCGCAGATATTACAGATGTAAATATTGAAAACATTAAAGTTTATCCTAATCCAACTAATAATATCGTTACTATTCAGTCTGAGTCAGACATTAAAGAAATTACCCTGTTAGATTTAACTGGAAAGACTTTAGGTAAATACCATACAAATAGTATAGATCTTTCAGAATTTAAGGTTGGCACATATATAATCCGTATTCGATATTCAAATGATATCGAGGTTGTTAAACAAATAATCAAAAATTAATAAATTATGAAAAAAGTACTTTTTACCATTTCAACAATTGTTTCTATATCAACAATTGCAGTTTGTCAAAAACCGACAGGTTCAAACCCTTTTTCTATTGAAGGACAATTAAGTTTAAATTCAACATCAATGACCTTTAATGCTCCTTCTATTCGTGCTCGATATTTTCTGAAGGACGATTTTGCAGTTAGAGCATCTATCGGTCTTCAAAATAGTTCAGAAAAGAATTTTTATTACGAGCTCCCAAATAATGAAGGTCAATCTGGATATGAGATAAATAAATCTTCGAACAATTCTATTTCAATTGGAGCTGAAAAGCATTTATCTGGAACTGGTAAATTATCTCCTTATTTCGGAGCTGATTTTGTAATCGGTTTCGGAAATGAAACAGCAACGTGGAATAATTACGATGGTAATGACTTTATCTCAGACTTTACTGCTAAAGGTAAAAATCCATACAGTAGCATTGGGTTAAACTTAATCGCTGGAACCGACTATTATTTTGCAGAAAACTTTTATGCAGGATGTGAATTAGGTCTTGGATTCAGTATGAGGTCTGATAAAGCAGGCACATTTGAATTCACTACTGGCGGAGTTACTACAAATAGTTTAACAGAACCAAGTTCAAGTAATGAATTTGGAAATAATTTTGTTGGGAACATTAGACTTGGATGGAGATTTTAAACGTTTATAAATTCCATTTTAAAACCCGAGGCTTCTCGGGTTTTTTGTTTTGATAGACTTCTATTCTTAAATTAACTTCCTTCGAATAACAACATTCCATCCAACCTAACTACTTCTGAGGTGAGAAGGATTTGGGTGATTGTGTAGAGATGCTTATCTCGACAGGCTCGATAAGCGGGTTTTCTGCTTAATTCGAAAAGATCATTATAAGCTCAACAAGCTCATTTCGATTAGTTTGAGTGTAGTGCTGATTGAGCCTGTTGAAATCAGCACTTTTTACTCCTCGATAACTCTTTCAGTTTTGCGAGATCTCCATTAATCAAGGCTTCCTTTTTCTTGTGACTCCAACCTTGAATTTGTTTTTCTCGGTAAAATGCCCAATCTATTCGTTCAAACGTTTCAGAATAAACAAGTTCTACTGGCAAGTGCTTTTTGGTGAAATTGGCACCTTGACCACTTTGGTGTTGTTTCAACCTGCGTTCTAAGCTTTTCGTGCTACCGGTGTAGAATTTATGATTTGCACATTTCA
>CANHJH010000266.1 GCA_947460365.1 Sphingobacteriia bacterium
CCCATTTTGCGAGTTTCCTTTTGATGTGGGGCCTTTAGATTATTATGGTACAGTACTAAATAACCAAGAAGTTTATGTGAATGATCGATTTGATAAACCGAATGCTGCGCTTAAACTAGGTGAAGCATATATTGAAATGCCGCCTGATTTTTTTAAATATTATAATACGTTAACTCCATTTTCTATTTCTATTTGGTTTACCAAAGACAGTGTTGATTTTCAAGGAGATCTTATTGCAGCATCTTACTTATCTAAAAAATTTAATATTGGTAGCAAAGGAAATAATAATATTTATGTGAGTTTCGGCGATACATATACGGATACAGTATCAACAAATGCGTGGAATCATTTAGTATATGTTTTTAGCCCTAAGGAGGAAAAAATATACCTCAATGGACAATTAAGGCACACGAATAAAGTTTTTAATTTTAAGAATGCCGGACCCGATTTTCCATTTATAATAGGGGCAGCTGATAACAGCGGAAATAATAAATGGCAAGGCAAAGTAGATGACATTTTCGTTTTCAGTCGTGCGCTATCCGATTGCGAGGTTGCTCAGATATATCAGGTAACGGATTTAGGCTATCCTGATTTATCTCCTGCAATTTATTTTGATCCTTTGTATGATTCACTTACAATGAATGAAGGGGAAGAATTGGTGTTAAGTGCCGATTATCAAGCTGGTGGTTTTTTATGGAATACGGGTGATACTACCAAAACTATTACCGTAACTCAAGAAGGCAATTATGTAGTTCGAAATAAGTTATTTGAAAACTGTTATTTGTCTGATAGTACTTATGTGAAAGTACTCCCTCTGCCTATTATCTCTCTACCAATTAATAGAAAATTACTCGTTGCTTGTGAAGGCTCATCAATTGAATTGGCTATTGATTCTCTTAATGTTACAAGAGTAGAATGGTCAACTGGTCAAAGTCGGCCTTTAATCAATACTAAAATATTATCGGATACAGTTATTTCTGCTACTGTAAGTTATGCTGATCTTTCCTCTGTTTTGTATGAGTTTACGATTAATGCAATGAGCGTTAAAACTGATTTTGACATCAAATCTGCAGATTTGCAATGTTTTAAAAACAATGAATTTTCATTTCAAAACACGTCAACCTTTACGGATCTTAATTTGAATACACTAATTTGGAAAGTAGACACTAGTATTGTTACCGATACCGATAGTATACGCTTTCATTTTAATAAATCGGGTACTTTTAATGTAACCCTTACCGCTCAAACAGCAAGTGGTTGTAAGGATTCAATCACAAAAAGTGTAACAGTATATCCTGTTCCAATAGTTCCGGTATTAACTTTAAAGGGCGATTCAGTTATTTGTAATAAAGATACCATTACCATTAATAGTAGTCTTCCTGTAAATAATAAATGGCTTTATAACAATATGCCAATTTCGCAAACAAGCGGCTTTTCTTTAAGAACTAATTTGCCGGGTAGCTACAGCGTTTTTTATAAAAGTGCATATGGGTGTAATTCTGACACCTCGTCTGCAATTAAAATTACCATTAAGCCTTCACCTACTAAGCCAATATTGAGTAGCAACAAAATAGACCATGCATTTTGTAAGGGAGACTCCATCCAATTATACAGTAATTACAGCAACGCAAATAAGTGGTTGCTGAATGGAGCTGTGCTAAACAATTTAACGGGCAATACCTTAACTGCAAATGGAAATGGAACATATGCTGTAGTGGCTGTACATGAAAACGGATGTGAATCTGAACCTTCTGATCCGTTAACTACTAAAATGGACACTACATTTCCGGAAAATCCGACTATTGTATTAAAAGACAATGTATTGGTGGCTACTGACGCTAAAAACTACAAATGGTATTATAACAATTTATTGTTGCCCAATGCAACTACTAGTACATTACCCTATAAAAACAAAGGGTTGTACATGGTAGAAACAACCAATAATGCTTGCTGGTCAAAATCCATTCAAACCTATATTTCAGTTGATCCTTCATCTAACTTTACTAGTTCTAAATTTTATGCATATCCTAATCCTTCAAACGGGTCGTTTTTTGCGGAGCTAAAATTAGAAAAAAAATATACTGGTATGTTACAACTGATTTTAACTAATACCACTGGCAAAGTTGTATATAATAAAAAAATGTATGTTTATAATGATGCCAATATCCGTATTCCGGTTGAAGGTCAATTAGAAAAAGGAACATATGTAGCTCAAATTAGTATAAATGGCTACACACCTGAATCTATAAAAGTAATAGTACTATAACATGAAATAGACCTGAATAAAGTTTGCATATCAACCGCAAATGTTTCTCAGGTCTTTTTCATTTAACGAATAAAAACAATAAAAATACGCACATGAAAAAGATAACCCTCCTCCTTTTTATTTCTTTTATCAGTTGTGGAAAAAGCGAATTTAAAATAACAGAGCCTGTAACTGAACAGACGCCGCCGCCTCCAGCACCTATCAATCAACATACCAATGCTAAAATAATTGCTATTAAACAATTGAATGGAGCAATCATGTTTAATAAATTAACATACACACTGAATGATAAGTTATTGCCTGCCTCATTAAATTATTACGACAGTGTATCGAATACTCTTGATTATATGGTACAGTTTAATTACAAGAATGATACAATTAGGGTAAATAATAACGAATGGTTATTAATGGCTCCGGGTACTAATAATGTATTAAAGCATTTTATCAGAACTACTTATGCTGATAATACATTTGATGATGAGTTGTACACTTATACTTATGACAATTCCAACAGGCTCATTAAAAAAAGGATCTATGTAAATGGAGCTGTTAAAGAAGATTATTATTCCGATTATGCATACGATGGTAATAATTTAATTTCCTGTAAATTGATGTTGGCAAGTACCAATCAACTTATTCAGGAATCGAAAATAAAATACAATACAAGTCAGCAAATTAAACCTTGGGTTTATTTATTTGGAGATGCTTTTGAAAATAATATTTATTTACCTGTATTAAATTATGGAGTAAAGCCTTCTAATACAGTAAGTTCTATTATTACAGATATATATGATGTAACTGCCGGTAAAAAAATAGATACATGGTCTAGCTCTTTCTCTGGTTATGTAATCAGTAAAGACAATTTTGTACTTCAAGTAACAACGAACGGGGATAGGCAACAAGGGTTGGGCATTTATTTGGGCACGATGCGATTCGATTATCAAACGTATTGATGAATAGTTTTGAGTAAACAAAAAAGTCTTAACAACTTTGTTAAGACTTTTTTGTTTATTTAGCTACATGTAAGATAAATTTCTCATCGAAATAAGGTTCTGGAAATATTTTATTGATGCG
>CANHJH010000267.1 GCA_947460365.1 Sphingobacteriia bacterium
ATTGCTTTTAAGTTTTTTTGCTTAATTTAAACCCTTCATTTTTTAATTATTCTGTTTTACGTTTGATGTTTAAATACATATTCTCTAAAGTTTCTTTACTTTTTATTTTGCAGTGTTTTATAATCAATGGGTTATATGCATTGGATTGTGATAAAGTTATTTATAAAGTAACTAATACTTCTCTAATTTATTGTGTTGATCAAGATGTCACATTACAAACTGAAGTAACCGATTTTGATGGTGGGACAATTTCTTATAAATGGTTTTCCCCTACAAGTAATACAGCTCTACCAAATGAAACAAATAGTTTTTTAAAAATTTTAAAAGTTGCAAAAAATAAATCTGGTATATATAAGTGTGAGATAACAGTTGAAAAGGGTGCCGTTAAGTGTACCAAAACAATAGAAATAGATTTAGATGTAATTGATAAGTTTACTTTGAGTTTAGGTGGTGACCAGTCAATCTGTCCATCTAAAACGACAATTGATTTAAAGCCTACATTAACAAAAATACCAAGTACAATTAGTTATGTATGGACTTCGTCTGCAAATACTAATAAAACATACAATAAAGATACTATCATTAACAAAAATGATGTTATAAATCAGGTTTCTTTAACTTTAGAAGCAAAATCAGGGAATTGTTCTGTAAAGGATAATATTGTTATTAGTAATTTGACCAATTTTAAAGTCGATGCTGGTGCAGATAAATTTATTTGTAGCGGCGATGCTGTGACTTTAGTAGCTAATGTTTCAGATAATCAAAATATAGCTGCTATTTATAATTGGACTGGCCCAAATAATTTTAAATCAACAAATAAAACAATTACATTACCAAAAGTTGTTAAGAAATCTGAATATACAGTAAACGCTACAGCTGGTGGATGTACAGTTCAAGATAAAGTATTAATTAATATTCCAGATTTTGAAATCTCGAGTCCTTTTTTTAATCGCGATCAAAGTCAATTGGTTTATTGTTTGCAACAAGAAGAAACATTTGGTTCTATTGGATTTAATTTTATTTTACCCTCTAATACAAGTTCTATAGATGTAATAACGTTAGATTGGGGTGATGGAACTGATCTATATACTGTTCCAAGGAATGATTATGGTATTATGCAAATACATGATTATCAACCTGGTTCGTATAGGTTGGATATGTCTATGAAATTAAAAGACGGTTGCGTAGTCCCTTTGCAATATACTGTTTTTGTTGGTAGTTCACCCTCTCCTGCTGCATTACTTTTATTTATTAATCAAGCTAATGGTTGTTCGCCTCATAGAACAGATTATAATTTTGAAGTTCCTGTTAAAAATGTAAATGGAACTCAATATATAGTTAATTGGGGTGATAGTTCTCCTTTAGATACTTTCATTCATCCAAATGTACCAAAAACACTTTCTCATACTTATATTGAGAGTTCATGTGGAAAATCAGTAACTATCGCAGGTGTAACTTATACTAATGTTTATCAACCTTCTGTAATAACCCAAAATCCTTGTTCTGTTCAGCCTCAGCCATCAGCAGCGGCTTTAATTTCTGTAGGCACTCCACCTAAACCTATTTTTGAGGTTAGTAAGCCTTTAATTTGCATTGAAGAGCCAGTCAATATAATAAGTAATTCAGATTTTGGAATGACAATCGTTCCAGGAAGCTCATCATGTAGTTTAACTGCACCGTTTTATTGGGAAATTAAAAAGGTATCAGATCCTTCAAGTAAAACTTGGTCTCTATTAAGTGGTACATTAGGCTCGTCAAACGGTAAAACAAATCAATTATTATGGACTCTAGGCTCACAAAATTTAAGTGTTAAATTTCCAGATCCTGGAACTTACTCAATAACATTATATATTAAGAATAGTTGTGGTTTAAGGTTACTTGAAAAGTTTGTGAATGTAGAGAGTAAGCCTATACCTAAGTTTGTTTTTATTAATGATAAAAATAAAGGTTGTTTGCCTCTTGAAACATCTGTTGAAAATACCTCCGTTTTAACTAATACAATAAATGTTACTCGTCTTTGGACTGTTGAGCATATAAAAGATGACTGTACAATTGAGTCTAATACCCCGTCGTTTGAATTTACTAATAGTACAAGTGCTACATCAGAAAATCCTAAATTTAAGTTTCTAAAGTCTGGAACATTTAAGATTACATTAGCTCTTACAAATTCATGTGGAACATTTACCTATGTTCAAGAAGTAAATGTTTATTCACCTCCAGTTGTTTCTATTTCATTACCAGAGTCGATTTGTCAGGGGTATGATTTAACACCGACTTCTAGTGTGAATTCATGTAACTCTCAAGTAAACTCTTACTCATGGATCATTAATGGCGCAACACCTTCAACATCATCACTAAAGGACCCCGGCGTTATTAAGTATTTGACTGATGGTACATATAATGTCCAGTTCTCTGCTACAAATGCATGTGGCACTTCGAATATTGCTACTAGTTCTATTAGAGTTAAAATAACACCTAAGGTATCAACAAATCAAGATTTCACTATTTGTTCAGAGGAATTATTAAATATTCCTATAGTTTCAACACCAAATAATATACAAACATCTTATACATGGAAAGCAATAGATAATACTAATGTTTCAAATGAAACTTTGAATTTACAAAACACATCACTTATTAATGATAGATTAGTCAATAATACCAATTCTACACAGATAGTAAATTATGTAATTACTCCAACGTCTATAGAAAATTGTACTGGACCAGAAAAAACTATTATTGTCAATTTAAAAGCCAAACCAAGAATTACCATAAATCCTCCATCTACTGAAATTTGTAAAAATTCATCAATTGATTTAGAGGCTTTTGGTGAAACATCTAATACACCTGCAAATTGGAAATTTACTTGGACACCTACAACAAACATTACACCAACATTGGGAAGTAAAGTTAGAGTTTCACCATTAGAAACAACTACATATACTGTTAAAGGAGAAGATGGTATTTGTACAAATACCAATACGGTTTTGGTTACTGTTAAAGAATTACCTGTTATTAACAATTCTCCAGCTTCCCAGACAATTTGTTCTGAAACAGCAAGCACCTCAGTAACATGGACTAGTACAATGGCTTCAACATACACTTGGTCCATTAGTTCAAATACAGGAAATATAACAGGGGCAACTGCTTCCGGATCAGGTAATCTTCCTGCGATGACATTGACGAATCCTACTTTTGTAAATCAAACGCTAAAATATACGGTTACACCAAGATCCAATGGTTGTGACGGACCAACATTTGAATATTCAATCATTGTTAAGCCTAAACCAAACCTTACCATTTCACCTTTTACAAAAACGACCTATTGTGGAGGTGAGC
>CANHJH010000268.1 GCA_947460365.1 Sphingobacteriia bacterium
AGTGCATTAACTATTGGCGTAAAATGTGGCGGAAGTGATGGGTTTAGTGGAATATCAGCTAATCCGGCTGTTGGGCATTGTGCGGATTTAGTAGTGGGGTTGGGGGGTAAAATTTTATTGGCTGAATTTCCGGAATTATGTGGAGCAGAACAAAATTTAATTGATCGCTCTGTTAATGAACCAACTGCCAATAAATTCATTCGGTTAATGACGGACTATAATAACGAAGCATTAGCTGTAGGGTCGGGATTTCATATGAATCCATCTCCGGGTAATATTAAAGATGGTTTAATAACTGATGCCATCAAGAGTACAGGGGCTTGTAAAAAGGGAGGCACTTCTCCAGTAGTTGATGTATTAGATTATACAGAACCTGCTGTTAAACCAGGGTTGAATTTAGTTTGCACACCTGGTAATGACGTAGAAGCCACCACCGGAAAAGCAGCAAGTGGGGCAACACTTATACTATTTACAACCGGATTAGGCACACCAACAGGTAACCCGGTTTGTCCGGTTATTAAAGTAGCTACGAACTCTCAACTCGCACAAAAAATGAGTGATATCATCGATATAAATACCGGTGGTATAATTGAAGGGGTTAAAAGTATAGAGGAGATGGGGGAAGAAATTTTAGAATATGTAATTAGTGCTGCCAGCGGTGAAATTATTCCTAAATCGGTTTTATTGAATCAGGATGATTTTATTCCATGGAAACGAGGTGTTTCTTTATAATTTTTAATTGGCTGATCGATTTTTAAAGTGAAATATAATCAAGAGAAAATGTTTAAATTAAATCAACAAACTACCATTGTAACCGGGGGAGGAAGTGGTATTGGCCGTGCAATTGCAACATGTTTTGCAAGGCAAGGTGCATTCGTTTATATTTTAGATATAGACGAAAATGGAGCGAATCAAACTGTTGCAGAAATTATTGCAGACAATGGATCGGCAAAATGTAAGTTATTAGATATTTCTAATCAACAACAAGTTGAAGATGCTGTAGCACAAATAGTAAAAGAGCGCTCTGGTATAGATATATTAGTTAATAATGCTGGTGTATCTCATATAGGTAACGCTGAAAGCACTACCGAGGCTGATTTTGCCAGAATTTTCAACATCAATGTGAAAGGAGTTTATAATTGTTTACATGCGGTTATTCCATTTATGAAAGAAAAACAAAAGGGGGTAATTCTGAATATGTGTTCAATTGCAGCTTCTGTTGGATTAGCGGATAGATTTGCTTATAGTATGAGTAAAGGAGCTGTTTTAGGCATGACATTATCTACTGCAAAAGATTATTTATCCAGTAATATTCGTTGTAATTGTATTTCTCCTGCAAGGGTATTTACCCCATTTGTGGAAGGATTTATTGCTAAAAATTATCCTGGTAAAGAAGAAGAAGTATTCGAAAAATTATCAAAGAGTCAACCTATTGGTAGAATGGGTAAGCCTGAAGAAATTGCGCATTTGGCATTGTATTTATGCAGTGCCGAAGCGGGTTTTATTACTGGTTGTGATTACCCGATTGATGGTGGTTTTATAAAATTGAACAACTAATACTAACTAATATAAATTTTACTTATGAAATTAATTCGATTTGGAGATGTAGGCAGAGAAAAGCCAGGAGTTATTGCAAATGAAAAGTGTTATGATGTTTCTACCTGGATTACAGATTATGATGAGACTTTTTTTGAAAATGATGGAATTGCCGTACTTAAAAATTTATTGGAAACTAAAACCTTACCAGAAATAGAAGTTACACGCTATGGTTGCCCTATTAAACGCCCTTCAAAAATTGTTTGCATTGGTTTAAATTACATTGATCATGCCAAAGAAACCGGGGCAACACCACCTGCTGAACCTGTGATATTCTTGAAATCAACTACAGCAATAGTTGGACCTAATGATGAAGTAATGATACCTAAAGACTCTGTAAAAACAGATTGGGAAGTTGAATTAGCAGTAGTTATAGGTAAGAAAGCATCTTATGTAGAAGAAGTTAATGCAATGGATTATGTTTTGGGTTATTGTTTACATAATGATGTAAGCGAGCGAGAGTTTCAATTAGAGCGCTCCGGTACATGGGATAAGGGTAAAGGATGTGATACATTTGCTCCCTTGGGGCCATGGCTGGTTACAAAAGATGAAATTGCAAACCCTCATCAACTTCGTTTATGGCTTAATTTAAATGGAACTAAAATGCAAGATGGCACAACGTCTAATCTGATTTTTAATATCCCATTTTTAGTTGCATATGTTAGTCGTTTTATGACATTATTACCTGGCGATATCATTTCTACAGGAACACCAGCCGGTGTTGGACTGGGTATGAATCCGCAGGTTTATCTTAAACCAGGAGATGTGATGGAATTAGGAATTGATGGATTAGGAACTTCTCAACAAATAGTAGTCGCTTTTAAAAATTAACCTTTATAACCTTCCAACATGTCAAGTACAAAAAATCAATCTTATCTTTTTGCTTTTATCTTAGTTACCTGTTTGTTTTTTTTGTGGGGATTCGCACACAACTTGGATCCTATATTAATTCCACATTTAAAACGTTCATTTACTTTAACTAATACACAAGCTACTTTAATTGATTCTGCCGTTTTTATCGCCTATTTTTTAATGGCATTACCTGCAGGATTTATTATGAAACGCTTTGGATATAAAGCAGGTATTATAGTTGGTTTATTATTGTTTTCAGCAGGATCTTTCATGTTTTTACCTGCTGCCGATCATCAATCCTATAATTACTTTTTGATCGCTCTTTTTGTTATTGCATGTGGACTCACCATTTTAGAAACAGCAGCAAATCCTTATGCTGCTGCATTGGGAGACCCGGCTACTTCTACACAACGACTTAATTTTGCGCAATCATTTAATGGCCTTGCAGCAGCTTTAGCGCCAGTTGTTGGGGCAAGAATTATTTTAACAAAAGGGCATAGTGATTTGGAGTTAAGTACCATGACTGATGCTGCCAAACAAATCGCATTGGCTTCTGAAGCTGCATCAGTAAAATTACCGTATGCTATTTTAGGCGCTGTTTTGATTGTAGTTGCTTTATTATTTGCTCTAATTCATTTACCTAAGATTCAACAATCAACTGGTCATGTCGCCAGTAAAAATATTTTTCATGCATTTAAACATAAACATTTGTCATGGGCAGTTGTAGCACACTTTTTTTATGTAGGTGCACAGGTAACGGTGTTTAGTATGTTTATTTTAGATGCTGAAAAAG
>CANHJH010000269.1 GCA_947460365.1 Sphingobacteriia bacterium
TATTGTTGCGCCATTGAACCTGCAAATACCCAATCATCCGGAAAGGTTTGAATTCGGGCATATTCACGAACAGTAAAAGGTCGTGTTTCATCTGGATGACATCTTTCTGTTTGTTTTTGTGCAGGACTGCAAGTAAGCGTTAGACATGGTTCATCCCAACCAATTCTTCTTGCGATACCAGTTTTACCTCCACCTAAATGAAAACTCCCCCCCATAAATTCCTTTTGAATTTTAAGTGGCAAATCACGCCAATAGCCTTTTTGTGGTACTAAATCTAAAACTGCTTTTTTGCTTTGCGGATATTTTGCTCCAGAGGATTTTGGTACATTTTTTTCAAATAGTTCTCCTTTTTTCAAAGCATCTTTCAAATTATAAATTTTCTTGTGTTGTTTCGGATATTCATATTTTAAGTCTATATCCTTTCTGATACCCACTAAGATTAATCGTTCTCTTTTTTGAGGTACTCTGTAATGAATAGCTTTCAACACTTGAACGGGGACAACCTTGTAACCAATTTCATCTAATATTGAAATCATCCCCTGCAAAGTTTTTCCGTTATCATGACTTAATAAACCACGTACATTTTCGCCAATACAAATTGGTGGATTAACTTCTTTTACAACTCGTGCAAACTCATAAAACAATGTTCCTCTTGCATCAGCAAGTCCTAGTTTTTTACCTGCATAGCTAAATGCTTGACAAGGAAAACCACCAGTAACAACATCAACTTTATTGTGATATTCAGAAAAATCAAATGCTTTAATATCTCCTTCCAATACCTTCCAATTAGGACGGTTGTTTCGCAACGTTTGGCAAGCCCATTTATCAATCTCATTTAATGCGACACATTTTAAACCTGCCTTTTCCATTCCGACAGCCAAACCACCAGCGCCAGCAAATAACTCCAAAACAGTGTATTCGTTTTGTGGTTCCACACAATTGGTTATAACATTTTCAACATCGTGATTAACAAAATCAGCGAACAGTGTTACTACTTGTGCACGTTTATAAACTCTGTAGTTGCTCATAGGCTCACGGACAGCAGACAGCTTGCCTTCTCTATCCCAACGCCTAAGCGTTTCTTTGCTTTTACCGATTAGTTCAGATGCTTCAGTAAGCGTTAAATATTCTTTCATAACCAAGTAGTTTAACCTTATACAATGGTTACAAATTTAGCAGTAAAACTGATATGAACAACAATAAAAAAAATAATTACAAGTAATATTAGTCATTTGATTTATAAAATGCTGAATATATTATAATAAATACAATTACTGAAAATTGAGCTGTCAATAAGTTACCTTTTTGTAGCAAATATTTACTAAATATGCGACAAAATATTTCAGATGTATATGCCTAAATGCATAGTATAGTATGTCTTTGCAAGAATAATGACACTTACCCCTAACTCACGCCACTTCCATTATCTATAGCCGTTTCCGGGTTAATGAAATGTAGTTTGCCACCGGCATCTTCCGCCATTAATATCATGCCATTGCTTTCAATTCCACGCATTTTACGGGGTGCTAAATTGGTAACTACTGTTACTTGCTTGCCTACAATTGCCGCAGGATCAAAATGCATGGCGATGCCCGAAACTATAGTGCGCACTTCAAAACCTAAATCTACCTGTAGTTTCAATAGTTTATCGGCCTTCTCTACTTTTTCGGCAGATACAATCGTGCCTACTTTTAAATCGATTTTGGCAAAATCATCAAATACTATTTCCGGTTTTACCGTAATAGCTTTTTCTTCTTGCTTAGCTTCAACAGCAGGGGTAACTTCTTTATGCACAGCAGCAGCTTTTAATTTTTCTACTTGTTTACTAATTTCTTCGTCTTCTATTTTGCGGAACAATAATTCCGGCGGTCTTAAACTATAGCCAACACTCACCAATTTAAGGCTACCTGCATTTTCCCAGTCCAATATTTTGTCTACCACCTTTAGTAAGTAACATATTTTTTTAGCAGTAAATGGTAAGAATGGATTGATTAATATCGCCAAATTAGCGGTTAGCTGCAAGCAGATGTGTAAACAATTTTCGATGAGCTGTTGCCCGTCTGGATTGGTGTCCAGCGTTTTAGCAATTATCCAGGGCTCTTTTTTCTGCATATACTGATTGCCAATGCGCGCTAAATTAATCACTTCAAATAAAGCATCTCTAAACTTATAGTCTTCAATTAGTTTCTCCACCTTTTCTTTGGCGGCTTTAATATTGGCAATGGTCTCATGGTCTAGCTCATCCATTGCAGCGGCATGTAATGGAGGTACTTTGCCTTTACACAGTTTATGCATTAATACCAATGCTCTGTTTACAAAGTTGCCAAAAATACTTACCAGCTCGCTGTTATTGGCATCCTGAAATCCTTTCCAGGTAAATTCACTGTCTTTACTCTCGGGAGCAATGGCGGTAAGATAGTATCTCAACACATCGGCCATTTGACTGCCTCCGTTTTCGGGTTTAATGAAGTCGTTGATATAATCTTCCATTTCGAGTTTCCAGTTTCTGCTGGTACTCATTTTATCGCCCTCTAAATTCATGAACTCATTGGCAGGCACATTTTCCGGTAAAATATTTCCATGCAATTGCAGCATCACCGGAAAAATAATACAATGGAAAACAATATTGTCTTTACCAATAAAATGCACCAGTTTGGTGTCTTTACTTTCCCAATAAGGTTTCCAGTCTTTCTCGTTGTCTAATGCCCATTGTTTGGTAGCACTGATGTAGCCAATAGGTGCATCAAACCAAACATATAAAACCTTGCCTTTGCCATCTACTACATCATCGGGTAAGGTTACGCCCCAATCTAAATCGCGGGTTACGGCACGTGGCAATAATCCGCCATCAATCCAACTTTTACACTGCCCTACTACTGTTGCACGCCAATCGTTGGCATGTTCTTCTAAAATCCATTTGCGTAAAAAGGCTTCATGCCGGTCTAGCGGCAGATACCAATGCTTGGTTAGTTTTTTAATAGGAGCATTTCCGCTGAGGGTGCTAACGGGGTTAATGAGTTCATCGGGACTTAAACTTTTGCCGCAGCTTTCACATTGGTCGCCATAAGCGCCGGGATGCGAGCAATTGGGACAGGTTCCTTTAATATACCGGTCGGCTAAAAAGCTTTGGGCAGTTTCATCAAAATATTGTTCCGATTCTTTGGTAATGAGGTCGCCCTTGTTGTTGAGGGTTTTAAAGAATTCGCGTGCCGTTTCATGATGA
>CANHJH010000270.1 GCA_947460365.1 Sphingobacteriia bacterium
AATAATATTCATTCTAAATTTTACTTTGCACTTTTAGATAATCAGCCCATCGGTTATTTAAAACTAAATTTTGCAGAAGCCCAAACAGAACTCCAAGATCATGCATCATTAGAAATAGAACGGATTTATGTTTTAAAAGAATTTCATGGGGCCAAAGTGGGACAATTGCTGTTTTCTATAGCTTTAGAGATGGCTAAAGAATTTGATTTGACATATATATGGTTGGGCGTTTGGGAAAAAAATACCCCGGCACTTAAGTTTTATGAAAAGAACGGGTTTATACAATTTGATCAACACATTTTTAAAATGGGGGAAGAAGAGCAAACCGACTATATGATGAAACTTCTATTATAATTATTCTTATTATACAGACCTTCCAAAAAAATTATTAGTGCTGATTTATTTTGTATATCTTAAATGAATTAATATTTATAATGATGCACATAAACACTATACCTGTTTTTACTAAATATTTTATCTGTCGGATATGCTTTGCATTTATCTGTTTACTGCCTTTTCATAAACTCTTTTGTCAAGATTTAAACTACCTATTCAAAGCGGGTGATGAGGGGTATAGTTGTTTTAGAATACCGGCAATTATTACTACAACCAAGGGATCAGTGCTTGCTTTTGCGGAAGCAAGAAAAAAAAGCTGTGATGATGCCGGTGATATCGATTTAGTGATGAAACGTTCTGAAGATGGTGGTAAAACTTGGTCAAAAATGATGATTGTTTGGAACGATGGTGAGAATACTTGTGGAAATCCTGCACCAGTTGTTGATGAACGTACCGGCAATATTTTACTATTATCAACATGGAATTTAGGAACAGATCACGAATGGCAAATTATTAATGGTAAAAGTAAAGACACTCGTCGGATATTTTCTCTTGTGTCTACCGACAATGGTAATAGCTGGTCTTCCGCTAAAGAAATTACCAATGAGGTAAAATTATCCGGATGGACTTGGTATGCAACCGGTCCTTGTAACGGCATTCAAATGCGTTCAAAAAAGTACCCCGGTAGAATTTTAATTCCATGTGATCATATTGAAGCTGAAAGTAAAAAGTACTACTCTCACGTTATTTATTCCGATGACGGCGGTAATCATTGGAAGCTAGGCGGAACCACTCCTACCGATCAAGTAAATGAGTGTACGATAGCAGAACTACCCAGGGGTAAGCTTTTATTAAATATGCGCAACTATAATGAAAAAAGAACCCGTCAAACTACTGTTAGTAAAGATGGGGGCTTATCTTGGTCTGCCCTACAAAACGATGCTGCATTAATTGAACCGGTTTGTCAGGCAAGCATGATTAGGTACGATTACAAAGGAAAAAAGCCATGCTTAGCTTTTTCTAATCCTGCCAATTCAAAACAACGGGTGAATATGACGGTTAAGCTTTCATTCAATAAAGGCAAATCATGGCAAAAAGAATTCAGTGTGTATACTGGACCATCTGCCTATTCAAACTTAGTAGTATTACCCAACGGTACATTAGCCTGCCTCTTTGAAGCCGGTATTAAATCTGCCTATGAAGGAATTGCTTTTAAGGAAGTGTTTTGATATTATTTTCGAGCAGGTTTATTCCATTGATTGTATAACATTTTCATGAAATATCCACCTACTACACTTCTTGCCTGAAACCCTATTTGTTTGCCATCTAAGGTTTCATGCCAATCACTCATCGGCACTCGTGTGGGCGTTTGTTGCATAAATAAATATACCGGATGAATGAGTTGTTGAAATGACTCCGGAGTATTTGCCATTGTTGCTGTCCAAACTATCCAATCACTTTTAGTATATGTTTTTCTGCTATCTAAAGGCAACCCATAAGTATGCTGTTTCGTTAAATAATAATTGATTTCTTTGTCATACACTGCTTTAGGAAACAATTGAAGGTTTAATAGTTTATCCCATACCATATTGTATTTCTGGCTCCAGGTATTTTTGTTGTCAAAGGTTAATGCAAAATGATCGCCGGCATTGGCCAACTCCTGCCATTTTACTGCATACGATTTTGCAATGGTATTATATTTTATAGCTGCTTTAGCATCACCTAATTGATGCGCCATTTGTGCATAGGCAGCAATCCCTGTTATAGCTTTTAAAGATAGATTGGCATTGCGAGATAAGTGTCCGGCAAAATCATCTGTACACAATTGATTAGCCGGATCAAATCCATCCTGTACTAAAAATTCAACCCACCGAGTAAGTGTTGCCCAATGTTCCTTTGCAAAACCAATATTTTTTTCTGCTTTACAAATGGCAGCTGTCAATAAAATCATATTTCCAGCTTCTTCCACCGGCATGTCTTCCGGATAAGTTTGTCCATTTGCAATTGGATATGTTCCTATGTCATGTGAAGGAAATGGTTTGGTCCATTTACCACTCTCACTATAATATATAATGGGTTCCACCATGCCTTTCAATAAATTTGCATTATAAATTAAACTTAAAGGAGCCGAAGGATAGGTTACATCTACCGTCCAGATAGAACCGTTACTAAAGT
Source organism: Sphingobacteriia bacterium (assembly GCA_947460365.1). Classification (GTDB taxonomy): domain Bacteria; phylum Bacteroidota; class Bacteroidia; order Chitinophagales; family Chitinophagaceae; genus Sediminibacterium. The sequence continues at coordinate 2,512 of CANHJH010000270.1, forward strand.
TTTCTTTTTGAGGAAATAATACTTCGTCGTTTTTGCCTCGCACTAATTTATGCGCTGCTAATGATTGTCTGTATGCTGCAACACAAATACTTGCATATTCCACACCTCCTGCATGAATTGCATCTTTATACAATTGTTGATCAAACCGATTACAAGTAGCTTTTACTGATTGTTCTTCTGTTGCCGCAACGTTTAATAAATTTTCAGCAGTACCATATATTTTCTTCCACCATGCTTCTAAATTTTCTCCAAAATATTGAATCGAATATATATCATCATAAGCAAGCATTAATGTTTGTTGATTTTCTTTTACGCCAGTTTGTAGCGAAATATTTGCGGTCATAAAGGTTTCTGTATTTGGCAACTTTACTGCAGGATTTGGCAATTGCAATACATCGGCAATAATCTCTCCTTCTGTTTTAACAGACAGATTAGCAACATTAGTTTTAGATGCTAAATAAGCATGGCCCCAATCAATTCTAAGATCATCTCCTTTTTTACCAAGAATTATAGCGTCTTTTACCCCTGTTTTTAAAAATTGAATGTTCTTGAAACTGCCCTTACTGGTGGCTTCTTTTTGTGAAACAACATCTTTTGCAATTGCGGTACTAACGCCAAATACAATAGATGATGGATGATTTTTTCCATCGGTTGATTTAGTGCTGAAAGTAATATAAGACAGTGGTCTGGATAATAAATTCAGTTCAC
>CANHJH010000271.1 GCA_947460365.1 Sphingobacteriia bacterium
CTGCGCATTAAAAAAACTGTAATAAAGGACGCTAATTCAGATTCATTGTATTGACCCGTTGATATGTTCAATAAAACCTCCCTTGCATTTTCTCTGGTTAGCGTTTTATGTTCAAATAAATATTGCAAAATCTTTTTCATGCTATAACTAATTTTATTGACTTATTTATTTTAACAACCAATTTTTAAGCATAGTTTCCCCCATTGGTGTTAACACACTTTCGGGATGAAACTGTACTCCTTGTACATCATATTTCTTATGTTGAAGAGCCATTACAAATCCGTTTTCATCTCTAGCGGTAATTTCCAGTTCGGAGGGGAAATTTTTATCGCTCACCACCCAACTATGATATCTTCCAACAATCAATTCATCAGGAAGATCGTTGAATACATAACTTTTAATGCCGGTTTCCTCACTTTTTATTTTTATTGGGGTTGCAATCCCATGATATACTTTAGACAAGTTAACCAGTTCCCCTTCAAATGATTGTCCAATTGCCTGATGTCCCAAACATACGCCTAATATACTTTTAGTAGCTGCGTATGCCTTTATCAAAGGCAGCAAAAGGCCTGCTTCTGAAGGTATTCCAGGTCCTGGCGATAAAATAATCTTATCGTAATTGGCTACTTTTTCTAAAGGCAATTCATCATTTCTATATACATCTACCGAACCTATATTAATCCTTGACACAAGTTGTACCAAGTTATAGGTAAAGGAATCATAATTATCAAAAACTAATATTTTCATAAAACTTAATAAAATTTAGTGAATGTACTCAGCAGATTTAGCTGCAGATTTCAATGCATTTAATTTGTTATTCACTTCTTGTAGCTCATTTTCTGGGACACTTAGCGCAACTACTCCCGCACCAGCCTGACAAATCAATGTGTTTTGTTGCGATAAAAATGTACGAATCATAATTGCTTGATTACAACTTCCATCAAACCCCATAAAACCAATACCACCACCATAATAGCTTCTATTGGTTGGCTCAAATGAATCGATTAATTCTAAAGCTTTTATTTTAGGAGCACCACTCAAAGTGCCGGCCGGAAATGTTTTTGCAAAAAGCTCAAATGGATTCTGGTCATCTTCCACTTTGCCGGTCACTTCACTTACTAAATGAATTACATGACTATAATATTGAACTTGTCGGTATTGTTGTACAGTTACATCAGTACAAATTCTACTCAAATCATTTCGGGCTAAATCTACCAACATAACATGCTCCGCATTTTCTTTTGCATCAAGTAACAACCTTTCTGCTTCTGCCCGATCTATTTTATCATCACCTGTTCTTTTAAAGGTACCTGCAATAGGATGCACAACTGCTTGTTGATTTTTAATTACCAATTGAGACTCCGGAGATGATCCAAATATTTTATATTCACCATAATCAAAGAAAAATAAATACGGCGAAGGATTTATATTTCTTAAAGCCCTGTAAACATTAAACTCATCCCCGGAAAATTTCTGCTCAAACCGGCGACTTAATACAATTTGAAAAACATCGCCTCTTAAACAACTTTTAATACCCTTGCGAACCATATCTAAATAAGCCTCATTAGTCATATTCGACTGTTCCGCTCCAATGAGTTTAAATGGATAAACCGGAACATCTTTGTTTTTGATTAGTGATTCAAGAGCGGCAATATCTGAATCAATTCCGTCTATTTTATTTTCACAAAGAAATAATTCATCTTTGTAATGATTAAAAGCGATCACATATTGATATAACCTATATCGCATTAATGGGATTTTATAGGCAGATTTCTCAGTAACTTTTACCTTATCAAAAAATTGTACTGCATCAAAGCTGCTGTAGCCATAGAGTCCCTGGGCAAACTTCAAAGTTTTATCAGCTGCATCATTTACTTGAAAATTTTGCATAAAGTTCCAAAGCATATCAGGAACTAATTTTGTATCAGAAACATTAATACGTTCAGCGGTTTTACCGGGCAACTTAAATTCAATGCTTTCTGATGTAGAAATCTCCATTCCAGCTATTGCATTAATACATATAAATGAATAACTATTTTCAGCAGCATGATGATCTGTACTCTCTAGTAAAATGGTATCTCGATATCGATCCCTTAAACGTAAATAAATACTTACCGGAGTATAAATATCTCCGAGCATTTTTTTTCCAACTGTTTCTATAATTATTTTATTCATAATAGAATTATGTTCAAATTATTTAAATAAAAAAGCCCCGGCACAATCCGGGGCTTTAAAATTATATTCATTGAAATATAGCAATGACATTATAACCCCAGTAAGGAATCATTATGCCACCACCAATGTTTATTAATTAATTTCATACTATACAAAGATCGGTAATATACTCGAAATAACAAAATAATTAAACCCAAATAAATATTCCACTTTCACAAAATATATACAGTTACTTTAATAATTTGCAGCTTATAAACACATAAACCATACTATTATGAAACTAAAAAGCTTTTACTGGGTATTTTATTTCGTATTTCAACTATTTATTTGCTCAAATGCAATTGCGAGTAAACCTAATCCGGATGCTATAATTGGGTTATGGAAACCGGGTAGCGGCAATGGACTAGTTCAAATTTATAAACAGGGGGACAACTATTTTGGTAAAATAGTATGGCTTAAAGAACCCAATGATCCAGCAACTGGTAAACCTCGTACGGATGTAAAAAACGATGATGTTAAATTGAAAAACAGGCCAATTTTGGGTTTAATTAATGTAAGAAACCTGAAGTTCATCAAAGAAAATTCTTGGAAAGAAGGCAACGTTTATGACCCTAATACCGGTAATGATTACAGTTGTAAAGTAACATTGATAGATGAAAACACGCTTGAACTAAGAGGATTTATTGGCATTTCGATAATTGGCAGAACCGATACATGGAAACGCCAAGCGAAACTATAACACCCCTTTGGTAGAAGGCAAATAATTGGATAATGGATCTCTTTTAACAGCCATTTTTATAGCTTTGGCAAAAGCTTTAAAAATGGCTTCTATTTTATGATGTTCATTATCACCCTTACATTCAATATTTAAATTACATTTTGCAGCATCACTGAATGATTTAAAAAAGTGAAAAAACATTTCTGTAGGCATTTCTCCTACTTTCTCTCTGTTAAATTCGGCATTCCAAACTATCCAGTTTCTTCCTCCAAAATCAATCAGCACTTTCGCTTCTGCTTCATCCATTGGTAAAGCAAAG
>CANHJH010000272.1 GCA_947460365.1 Sphingobacteriia bacterium
ATGCCCACCCACATCTCCACCAAAAAACTATTCACCGGCACTCACTGGATGCACCATTGTACATTGGTTGTAGACAATGAACGTATTATTGCCATTGAGCCTTGTGCAGATGAACCAACGCACGATCTCCTTGTACCGGCATTTATCGACTTGCAAGTGTATGGTGCTGGTGGACGTTTGTTTTCGGCATATCCCGAACCCGAATCGCTTCAGGTTTTATATGATGCTTGTGTGGCAAATGGCACCCATTTTTTCTTACCTACAGTTGCTACCAATAGTCCAGAAATAATAAGTCGCTGCATCAAAGCTGTCCGTGCTTATTGGAATAATGGCGGTAAGGGTTGCCTGGGTTTACACCTCGAAGGGCCTTGGTTAAATCCCAAAAGAAAAGGCGCGCATATAGAAGAATTTATGTACGCACCATCTGTTGAAACGGTTCAGTCGTTGCTCAATGAAGGCAAAGAGGTGATTAAAATGATTACGCTGGCTCCCGAGTGTTGCTCCGATGAGGTTATCAAATTATTATTAGCCAACAACATTCTTTTATCTGCCGGCCATTCCGATGCAACTTATGAACAAGCTATCAATGGTTTTAACCAAGGGATTTCTTTAGCTACGCATTTATACAATGCCATGTCGCCTTTTCAACACCGCGCGCCCGGCTTAGCCGGTGCTATTTTACATCACCCTACTGTTATGAGTAGTATTATTCCCGATGGCTTCCATGTAAACTGGGTGGGTGTTCAGCTAGCGCAAAAATTGTTAGGTGATCGGCTTTTTGTTATTACCGATGCGGTTACCGATACCACCGAAGGTCCTTACCAACATCAATTGGCCACTGATTTTTATGAATCTAATGGTGTGTTAAGTGGTTCTGCACTTTCTATGTTGAAAGCTTGTAATAACCTTATCCGCTTCGCGGGAGTAGAAAAATCCACTGCATTACAGCTTTGCTCCTACAATCCGGCTCGTGCTTTTAACATGGATCTTTCATTAGGCAAACTTTTACCTGGTTACAAAGCCAATTTTATCTCACTGGTTGAAACTAGTGATGGTTTGCTACATCTTAACCCTTTATATACATAGCCTAAAGCCCTGATTAGCAAGGTTTTTTGCTTTTTAAAGAATGCTGTTTTTATGGCAGATAACTTCCATTTTTATATTAACCTTTTAATTTGCTATCATTAATTTATTTTCGTTGACATTAACTGCTTACACATGACGAAACGTGTTGGGATGTTTTTTTTACTGATTATTTTTTCCGGTGCTGCTTTTGGTCAACAGCTGCCAGAAACGCCCCAATGCGGCGCAGATGCTTTTACCCAATTATTGCGCAAAGACTCCATGTTTGTTGTTAGAGAAAATGATTTGAATGAAAAAATTAGAACCCGGGTATTGCAAACAACCAATCAAAGAAATTTAAAAAACACAGCATACAACAGTTCCAATAAAACCGCAAAAAATGTGGTAAAGTCTTTGTCGGTTCCTGTAGTTACTATACCTGTGGTATTTCATATTGTCAATCAAAATCCGGCCTCCATTACCGATCAAATGATTGTTGATGCAGTAGCCGAACTTAATGCTGCTTTTGCTCATACGGGCATTTATGCGTCCGATGCTGCTGGTGCAGATACCAGGATACAATTTTGTTTAGCCAGCAAAGCACCGGATGGTAAAAAAACAAATGGAATTGATAGAATTAATAGTTATTATCAGAATATAGATATTGATTTAGAAAGTGCAAAACTTGGCGCATTATCTACCTGGGATGTTACTAAGTATGCCAATATTTGGTTAGTGAATTCTATTCAAGGAGAGATTTTACCGAGTACTTTTGATTGCGGTAAGTGGGATAGAATGGGCTATGGGGGTTATGCCGGTGCAGGAACCGGATTGGTAGTAAGCGGATTGAGTGCTCCTTTGGTTGCACATGAAATGGGGCATTATCTTTCTTTGCTGCATACTTTTCAGGGGGTAAATTGTTTAAACAACGATTGTACACAAGATGGCGATAAGGTTTGTGATACTCCGCCAGATAGAACCATGAAGGGTTCTCCTTGTTCGTCACCGGATAATTCTTGTAATACCGATACCATTTCGGGACCCTTTACTAAAGATATGCCCGATAATATTGCTAATTTTATGGATTATGGAAGTCCTTGTCCTTCTATGTTTACACAAGGGCAGGCAGATCGGATGATGGCTTTTTTAAATGTATTTAACAGCGGTAGTTTATTGTTAAGTGATGGTTGTGTGGCACCCTGTTCGGATAATATAATGGCTGATTTTAACTTTGATGGTAACCCGCACCCTATTGCCGGTAGTACAGTAGATTTTATCAACACCAGCGTTGGCGCAACTAAATACGAATGGTTTTTAAACGGCACAATGGTGGCCACCACCAACAATTATTCTAACACCTTTATAAATGTGGGTACTTATACGGTTGTATTAAAGGCGTATAATGCTACTGCTGATTGTTCTTCAAGCTACTCCGCTACTGTAGTAGTAAATTGTGGGGTAGATGCTCGTTTTTCTCCCAATAAAAGAATGATCGCTTCGGCGAGTGGCGTGTATAAAGACGCTGTATTGTTTTCCAATAAATCATACGGAGCTACTACCTACGACTGGTACGTAACCGATGAAACGGGTAATAACGAACAAGTCGTTTCTACTCAAACTGATTTATTGTATGATTTTTTAAAACCAGGCACTTATCAAATATGGCTAGTGGCCAGCACTGGCGCCTGTATAGAAAAATCTCCAACCTATACCTTACAGGTGCAGGATCCGGCTGCAGATGGACAAATCAATATTTACGAAGTAAATTGTTATAAAAATGATAGTATTCGTGTAGTATTTGCCGTACGAAATAATGGCTTCGATACCATACCGGCAGGTGTCTCCGTTAACTTTTACGATCGTTACCCAAGTGTTTCAGGATCTATTAAAATGCTCAATAGTTTTGTAACCGATCAATACATTTTGGGTAAATGTGAAAAAGTATATACGCATATTATTCAATCACCCCGAAGAGGATTAGATTCTATTACCCTGGTTTTTGATGAAGAACAATTGGTCAACGAATTGAATGAGGGTAACAATAAATCTTCGCGAAAAGGGTTTAAATCTAAACTTTCCTTATCCATTAGCGATACCACCGTATTTGTCAATTCAAACCTTGTTATAAAAAACCTTACCACTC
>CANHJH010000273.1 GCA_947460365.1 Sphingobacteriia bacterium
AATCAACCGTTTTTTATTCTGCTCAATGTGGCGATGGGTGGTAATTTTGGCGGTATCATTGCTCCTACATTTTCTTCTGGAACGATGGAGGTAGATTATGTAAGAGTATATCAATAACTTGCGCCCGAAAAATTTAAACCACTACTATTTTATAAATAGGCAACAAACATTTTTGTAATGACACTTAGAAAACATTTATCTTATATCCTTTTTTTAATGCTAATACTGGTATGTAAATTCGGTGAAGCACAATCACGCTTCAACAAATTGGTATGGGCCGATGAGTTTAACAAAGATGGATTGCCCGATGCTACCAAATGGGGTTATGACACAGGTAGAGGCTGCCCTAATAATTGTGGATGGGGCAACAATGAATTGCAATATTATACTGTTGCAAGAAATGCAAATGCACGTGTTAAAAATGGCAAACTTGTCATAGAAGCACGTAAAGAAAAAAAGGATAATGCTTTTTACACATCAGCCAGAATGGTTACTAAAAATAATGGCGACTGGAAATATGGCAGAATTGAAGTTAAAGCTAAATTGCCAGCCGGAAGAGGCATGTGGCCCGCAATATGGATGCTGCCTACCGATTGGAAATATGGCGGTTGGCCCAAGAGCGGCGAAATAGATATTATGGAAAACGTAGGCTATTGGCCAGACTCTGTTTTAGGCACAGTACATACTGCTGATTATAATGGAATGTTGGGTACGCAAAAAACAAAGGGATTAAACCTTACCGATATCTCCAAATCATTTCATGTATATCGTATTGAATGGACTCCTGAGTCTATTGCATTTTATGTTGATGATGTACAGTACAATGAATTTTTAAATGAACATAAGGGTATCAACAGCTGGCCTTTCGATCAACGCTTTCATTTGTTGTTGAACATTGCTGTAGGGGGTAATTGGGGCGGAAAATACGGAGTAGATGATGCTATATTTCCCCAAATTATGGAAGTAGATTATGTAAGAGTGTATCAATAATATACTTGCAAGTTTTGTTCTGATATATGCAATCAGTTGTTTTGAAACCAATATATATGATCATGAAACGTCGAATTTACCGGATAGGCGCATTCGAAACATTTTTTTACTTTTTACTTTTGATGTTTGACTTTAGTTAAGTATTTCCGTTGAATTTGGTACTCAAAAAAGCGCTTATCAAATTCGGTTCTTTGTTTTTCAATCAATTCATCAGAAAGTCCGCTGTATGCATTGAATTTTCTATTTATAAGTTGAATAGCATTGGATCTGATGTTGTTTTGAATTTTAGTGTCTTTGTTTGCAATGCCCAGTACCTGATTCATTTGGGTTACGGAGGTCATATCATTTTTAGTGGTATTAGCAATGAGGAGATCCAGTAAACTTTTTTCAACCTCAGTTAAATTTTCTCTAAAAGAATTTGGATTGGCTACATAAATTTCAGGTACATTTTTATGGCCATTATGCATGTGCGAACCCATTAAAGTGGCAACTCTTTTATTGAGGCGTTTAATTTTATATAAAGCACCGCCAATAATGGATAGTATTAACACACTGCTGATAACTATGGCAAGCGCTATAGGATTATAGTATAGAAGATGTATTTTACTTTTAGTAGAAAAAACAGGAATATTGGTTTGAATAAAATCGGTAGGCAATAAAGCAATACTATCTATTAATCCACTTTGTGGGTAATAGAAAAATAATTTTTCTTGAATCGTATAGGTTATAAGTTCATTGCTATTGACATGAAGCTTAGCGTTAATTTCATTTACTTTATTTTGTTGAATTTGTAGATACATATTGTTCTTCATGTCAAATAACATCAGATCGTTGTGATAACGAATGATCATCCCATATTGTGTATGAAAGGGAATGGGGTAAAAGTAAATATGTTCTGGTTGTACAATGCTTTGGTTCATTAATTTAGGTTCGTTCCACCATGTTTTAGTTTGTAGATTTAAGCATTGTACATAATAAGTGTCGTCTTTGTGGTAAGAGAGATCTTCAATTTTTTCCGGATTTTGGTAAATAAAATAAATGGCATGATGGGCTACATCATAGTATGGTTTAGCATATCTATGAATCATGATTGGAACCGTAATATTGGTAGGAATAATATTCCACTCTCCTGTTTTTTCTTGAAAAAAACGTAAGGAGCCATTATAATTCCAATATCCATATCCTCCCAAACTAAAAAGGGTGTCGTTATATACAAAGTTAAATGCACCAAAATTATAACCATCAAAATTGGTACTGTCTATTCTTTTAAATTTATTGCCAGTTAATATTTTATATACTTTTCCGGTTCCTTCAATTTGAAAATGCAAATTGTTTTTATACCATAAGTAATTATGAAATTCATTAAACCCTTTTATATCTCCCGTTTTATTAGAAATGCGCATTAAAAAGGAAGTTGTAGCAACAACACCATTAAAATGTTGGTTTTGTAGTTGTTGATTTAGTTGATCGACTCCTTTTTGCGAGTATGCTGCGATAGGAAAAATTACCAATAAGTTTCCGGTTAATAATACTATAATAAGTAATAAACGCATAATTAAAGTGTGGCTAATTAATTAAAAGTAGTTAGTTGAGGCATTGTATTTTATTGTTTTCATAAAGCAAGCATAAGAACTTTATGAAGCAGGCTTTTTTATTCATAAAGTCCTTTTGCCAATCGGTTAACATTTATAAAATAAATACTATTAGCCAGCATTATTTCTTTAAATACCGGTTAAAGTGCATGGCTGATTAAATAAAATATTTGGCCAAAACTAATGCGTCACTAGAAGAATAACATGAATATACCATACAAATAACATATTAAACACATATATATATAATAGATACACATTAGGTTAAATTGAGTTTAATCTTTTTGATATTCTATTTTAATATCCATGATTGGTTGGAGGTAGAAATGAAGTGAGGGAAGTAAATTACTTGACCAAATCCAACTAATATGCCAATAGAACAACATGCTTTTACTTCTGGAAGGTGGAAGGATAAAATTAAAGATGTACAAGTTTTAAAAAATTGGTTCATCAATAAAAATGAACAAAATGAAGTATTGAGTTTTGGCTATATGCCTGGTAATGAGGTTGAAAGTATATTTTTAGGAACTTTTCCTATTTGGCAAATTGTAACGGGGCCAACCTTCGATCAAAACGTAGAGTTTTTTTATGGAAGTGTAG
>CANHJH010000274.1 GCA_947460365.1 Sphingobacteriia bacterium
ACCTAACAAATGAGAATGTACTTGACCTGTTATGCAAACTATTGGCGTAGAATCAATCTGTGCATCTGCAATACCAGTAATTAAATTAGTAGCGCCTGGACCCGACGTTGCAATAGCAACACCTGTTTTTCCTGAAACTCTTGCATATCCTTGAGCCGCATGAATAGCTCCTTGTTCGTGTCGAACTAAATAATGAGTTAGTTGTTTTTTATAATCATAAAGGGCGTCATATACTGGCATTATCGCACCACCCGGATATCCAAAAACATCTGTAACTTGTTCGTCAAGCAAAGCTAATATTAGTGCTTCTGCTCCTGTTACTTCTGTATTATATTTTGAGTGGTTTTTCATTCTTATAAATCTGTTACGCAGCCTAAACTTGCTGAGCTTACTTGTTTTGTGTATTTGTATAAAACGCCAAATTTTATTTTAAGCTCGGGCTGTTTCCATTGTTTTTTTCGTTCTGCTAATTCTTCCTTAGATATTAGCACATCAATTTTATTTGTTATTGCATCAATTTTTATAATGTCTCCGTTTTTGATTAATGAAATGGGGCCACCATCAAATGCTTCTGGACTTATATGTCCTACAACAAATCCATGCGTTCCACCTGAGAATCTACCATCTGTTATTAATGCCACGCTGTTGCCCAAACCAGCACCAATTAAAGCAGATGTTGGTTTTAACATTTCAGGCATTCCTGGTCCGCCTTTTGGGCCTTCATATCTTATTACGATAACATTTCCTGGTATTACTTTTCCAGAGCAAATGCCATCAATACAATCAAATTCATTATCATAAACGATGGCTTTTCCTTCAAATATCTCACCTTCTTTGCCTGTTATTTTTGCTACAGAACCTTCTGGTGCCAAATTCCCGTATAATACTCTTAAATGTCCTGAAGATTTAATAGGATTATTTATTGGCATTATAACTTCTTGCCCTTCTTTCAGTCCAGCAATCATGTCAGCATTTTCTTTGATAGTTCGGCCAGTAACAGTTAAACTCTCTCCGTGAAGCAACCCCTTTTCCAATAAGTATTTCATTAAGGCTGGCACACCACCAATTGCAAAAACATCTTCCATTAAAAATTTACCACTTGGTTTCAAATTGGCCAATAATGGCGTAGCATTATTAATTCTAGTAATGTCTTTTAATGTAAAATCTACATTGGCTGTTTTTGCCATCCCAAGTAAATGCAATACAGCATTAGTAGAACCACCTAATGCAACTACAACTGTAAAGGCATTTTCAAAAGATTTTTTAGTAAGTATGTCTGATGGTTTTATGTTCTTTTCTAAAAGAAATTTTAAATATCTACCAGTATTTAAACATTCCTCTTTTTTTTGATTACTTAAAGCAGGATTTGATGAACTATAAGGTAAACTTAAACCTAGAGCTTCAATTGCTGAAGCCATTGTATTTGCTGTGTACATGCCACCGCATGCCCCAGCACCTGGGCAAGCATTTTTTATGATACCATTGAAATCTTCTTCACTTATTGTTCCTGCGTATTTTTCTCCTAATGCTTCAAATGCAGAAACAATATTTAATTTTTTTCCTTTATAATTTCCAGAAGCAATTGTTCCTCCATAGACCATTATAGAAGGTCTATTGACACGTATCATTGCCATTGCTACACCAGGCATGTTTTTGTCACAACCTGCTATAGTTATTAAACCATCGTAATAATGAGCAGCAGTAACTGATTCAACAGAATCTGCAATGATTTCTCTAGAAACTAATGAATAACGCATGCCTTCAGTTCCATTAGTTATACCATCGCTAATTCCAATAGTATTAAATTGTAAACCAACCATATCGCTTTTGCGAACACCTTCTTTTACAAGTGCAGATAAACTGTTTAAGTGCATGTTACAGGTATTACCTTCATACCAAGTAGAAGCAATTCCAACCTGTGGTTTTTTCATATCTTCCTCTGTTAAACCTATTCCATAAAGCATAGCCTGAGAAGCAGGTTGTGATTCATCAGAAGTAAGTGTTTTACTGTAGCGATTTAATTCCATGGAAGATATTTTATAAATTTTTGCTCTTCGTTTAAGATTTGATGGAAGAGCCGAATAAAAGAATTTAATGATTATACTAATGAAAAATTACCGTATTCGTTGAAAGCCACTCTTCGATTGTATTTGGCTTGAAGTATGTATCCTAATGAATCCTCCCAATTTAGTTTAAATGGTATATTGTCAATAGATTTGATTCCAGCAACCTCAGCTGCAGTGCCTGTAAAGAAAGCACTGTCTGCCCCTCTGATTTCTTCAGGAGTAAAATATTTTTCCACAATTTTAAATCCTAGTTCTTTACACAATTCAAATATTGTGGCACGTGTAATTCCAGGTAAAATATTTCCTATTGGCGAAGTGTAAAGAACCTCATTTTGTTCAAAAAAGAAATTGGCTCCTGGACCTTCCGCTACATATCCATTTGCATCTAATAATAATGCCTCATCAAAACCGTTATTTTTTGCTTCCGTTGTTGCTAATATTGAGTTTACATAATGTCCAGTTACTTTAGCATCAACATGACATGATTTAGGATTTGGCCGCTGGTAACTTGATGTCATAACATTTAGTAAGTTGGTTCCAAGATATTTCCCCCATTCCCATGCACATAAGAGAATATGTACTTCATCAGTAGGCGTTAAAGACATATTTGTTCCTGCAAATATAAGTGGGCGGATATAAGCGTTACTAAGATTATTTTTTTCTAAAAGTTGATATGTTAATTGCGTAAATTGTTCTTCATTATAGTTAACTTTTAAATGCATTTTGTTAGCTGAGAATAACAACCTTTCATAATGTTCTTTTGATTTAAAAATCCTTGTTCCATCTGGTGTTTCATACGCTCGTATCCCTTCAAATACACCACTGCCATAATGCATTGCTTGGGCATAAGGGCTTACAACTAAATCTTTAGATTTCAACCATTCCCCATTAAAAAATACTATTGTGTTTTCGTTGTAATACATCTAATTAATTTTAAATTATTCATATTAAAGGCTTTTATCTTTAAAAAAATAAGAAAGTAAATACTATTTTTTGGCGTATTATTTAGTATTTGCTTTATAATTGAACCTTTAGTTTTATTCAATAAAACGGCGAAATTAAATTTTAATCACACGTTATTTTTATTAAATGCTCCATTTATTA
>CANHJH010000275.1 GCA_947460365.1 Sphingobacteriia bacterium
ATTCTAGCTTGGTTCTAAAATTAATCGTATCTGCTTTTGCTAAAATATTCCCTACCGAATCTTTTACAGCATCTTTTTGTAAAATCAGCTTAAAATGACTCATTTCTTTCCAGGGATACGTTAGTGTTAAGATCTTTTTACTGCTATCTAAATTTAATGAATAGCCATTGATGGGTAGGTAGTTGGTATCACTTAAGATCATTTTGCTACTATCGAACAGGTTAAGTTTTTTGCTAAAAGTTAAATGCAGATTACCCAATAAATCTTGCTGCCCATTTTCTAAATCGGTTTTTACTCTAATAATGCTGTCTTGTTTTTCTTTTTTAGTGGAACCACCACTTAGTTTAATTGGCTTATCAATTCGCTTAAATGCTTGATACGCATAAAAAGTGTCTAAGGGCGTATTGTTCGAAATATTGAGTAGCGCAGTTTTATATGCGAAAAGTTTGGTACTATCGTCATACTTTCTGGTAAAATCATTGGGTAAAACATAAGCCCTGTAAGTACCTGCCGGTAAGTAGTTGAAATTAAAAGCTCCTTTTCCGTTGATCTTTGTATAGTAACGCGGCCTAATTTTAGTAATGGCAGAGTCGTGGAGGTCTTGATGAAGAATTACTATCAGACTGGAATCTATTTTGCCGGTTTCTGCTAAAAACACTTTGCCTTTATACGTTAAAGTATCGAGTTGGGCACCTGTAGAAAAAGTGTAGGTTAAGTCTTTAACTACGTTTCCTTCATTAACATCTCTAATAGCATTGCCAAAATTAATAGCGTAAGTAGTATTGGGATCCAGCGAATCTTTCAGTTTAATGGTTACTACCTTAAGCTTATAATCTATAATAGGATTGTTTTTTAGGGTAGGGGAAATGATCAGGTTTTCGTTTACGTTAAAAAGTGTTACGTATTCATCGAAGTTTAAGGTGATATTTTTAGGCGAAATTTTAATGGAGGAATCTTTCGGCAAGGCAAATACCAGTCTGGGAGGCAAACTATCTCTGGGTCCACCGCCGGGTGGGATGATGTTGGCACATGAGCTTGCACAAAAAATAATAATTAATGAACTGCATAAAAACAGCAGCGAATTCTTTACAAAAGAGCATTTCATCTTATAAAAATACTGCCATTTTTTTAGAAGAAGTAGCTTTTTTATTATAAAACAAAGCTATTGCATATCCTCATTCATTTTCACAAAACCACACCAACCACAGGTAGGCTTTCCGCACCCATTATAAAATTGCCGGTCTTGAATTTTACCCCACGCCTCGGTGAGTTGATGGGTAACCGTAGCAATATCTGCCGCCGATATTTCCAGCTTTACTTTTTGCAAGGCATTGTTTTGATTGGGTTCTATAAAATCAAATTCACTACTCATGGCTTGCCATTTACCGCCCTCATAATTATCTATCAATATTTTATAAAACACCGCTTGGCGCCAATAGTCTCCTCCATGGGGTTGGGCTTCATTGGGCGGTTGTAATTTCTCTAAAGCCCTTTCTACATTGCCGGTTTTGTAATCTACAATATTTACTTTTTTACCATTGAATTCTAATTTATCCATCTTACCTTTTAATGGGATACCTCCCAGCGTTATATTTTTAAAAGTTCTTTCAATCACTACAATTTTATTCCATTCAGCTATATATTGGTGATAATAATTGGTAAGCACACTATGGCCATGTTGCATTTTTTGGTTAAATGATGCTTCGGTAAAACCTACTCTGTTTTGAACCATGTATTGTTGAAAATCGTTCAGTAAAACATCAATCGCAGGAAATGTATTGCTAGGTTGCATTTTTACAAATAAGCATTCTAATGCATAGTGCACTGCCGAGCCAAAGGCAAATGCGGTTGATTTTACCGGAGGAACTCTTACAATATTATTAAAGTAGAATTGTAAGGGACAATTTAAATAGGTATTCAAGGCACTTACATTCATTACAAACTTATTGAGCACCCGGTCTATAAAATCAGCTTCAAAACGTTTAATTGTAGGTGCCGAATGTTCGAGGCTATGCTCGTTAGTATTTACATGATCTCCTACTTTAAAAACATAATCAAATGATGTGTGGTTAGTTTCAGTTGATGTCAGCACATGCACTCCGTTTAAATCATAGCAACTTTCAATCAATGGAAGTAGTTGATTTTCTCTTTTATTCAACATTGTTATCAATTGATTCAATGTGAGCGAAGCATTTTTATTGAAAGTTATTTGTATAAAATTTATCCAACTAGTTATGATGGCTTCATGCCATTTGCTTGCTGGTTGCTGCTTAACATAATTCAATACGCCAGTTTCACTTAATATATTGTCAAATAATTGAAGAAGATTATATCCGGGCAATTCTGTTATCAACTTTTCAATACAGTCGCTTGCTTTTTTAAATCCTTCAATTGGTGGGGTGAACAGATCTTTAGCAGGGTTATTGGCATTGTATAATAAGTGTTGGCGGAGTGTTGTTTTATCTTTTCCATATCGTCTATCAGCTACTTCTGCCGTAAGTTTGGCAATTTCAACAGGAGGTATATCGAACCATTTAAAATGTAAAATTTCAAACAACAGATCATCACCACCGGTTGGCATATCAACTTCTGCAGCTAAATATTTCAGCAAGGTAATGAGCTGATTAGACAATGAGCTTTGTAATACATTTAAAGGGTTGTTGCAATTGAATGGAATTTGATTTTGTAGGAAATGTGCAAAAAGGTTGTCACTATATTGATTAGTTGCAAAAACAACAGCAATTTTTTTTGGCTCAACTCCTTTGCCCAATAATTCTTTTATTGAACTAATAGTTTGTAAAAAATTTGACGCTGAAGAATTTAAATGAAGTACTATTGGAAGCTGATTGGTTGTATGGTGCTGCATGGAAGTAAGAATAATATTATAATTAAATATAAAGATATATTGAACATGTTATTGTTAATACATTGACCTTTGAAATTGTAACAATGCGCAATAATTATGCAGGTTACGTTGGCGCATCGGCAGCATTAACTAAAAATCAAACGAAATGGATGCAGTTTTCAACCCAAAAGAAAATAGGGGAGATATAAAATAATAGGTTTCTATACTATTTAAAGTCGGGTTGAAAACAAAGACTGGAGTGCAGGATTTTAGTGTTGG
>CANHJH010000276.1 GCA_947460365.1 Sphingobacteriia bacterium
CCAACACGAGCGCTTTAAAAACAAAAAAGAGGTGCATTGCAATGCCCAAATGAGCCCACAAACCGTACGTACCTTGTGTAAAATTGATGCCGCCGGACAAACCCTCCTTAAACAAGCCATGGAAAAACTGGGTCTCTCGGCCCGGGCCTACGACCGTATTTTAAAAGTAGCCCGCACCATTGCCGATTTAGCGCATAGCGAAGAAATTGGCCTCGAACATTTGGCCGAAGCCATCCATTACCGCAGTTTAGATAGAGAAGGTTGGGCGGGGTAAATGCTAAATTTATTGTCTATGTTAAATATTTTAAATAGATGAATCTCTCTAATAAAGGTTATCCCATAAAAGTATGATTCGTGTAAACACCCAATTTACGTTACAAATGGTGTTGTAACACAATTTCCATTGTTTATTTATTCTTTCCCATGATAATTTTCAATATTTGAAAAATTATAACATTGAGTTACGAATCATAAATTGCATTGACATGAGAACTTTGAAAATTTCTGCGGTACTTTTTTTTCTGTTTGTGAATTTCGGCTTCGCACAAACCATTGATAAAGCAAACCGATTTAGTAATATAGAGCTTGCAGAGAAAAATCCTAATTCTGTTGAAGCACTTGAAATAAGCCTTGGAAAATTGGCTGATTTTCCGAAACAGCTTTTTGAATTTCCCAATCTTAGGGTGTTAGAAATCTATGATGCTAATTTTACCGAATTTCCTGATTTATTCTATAGGCTCACCAAATTGGAGTCTCTCAGGATTGAAGATAATGATAATTTACTTGCTCTGCCACCATCGATAGGGCTTATACCAAATCTTACAAAATTATATATCGAAGACAACGAAAGTTTAAAGGAAATACCCGAAAGTATTTATACATTAAAAAATTTAAGGGAAATAACGATATCAGGTTGCGAAATCAACTCTATTTCTGACAGTTTATCAAATTTAACCTTACTCGAAAATATAGATTTTTTTGCATTAGCTTTAGAAAGTATACCACAGGGTATATTTCAAATTAAAGGCTTAAGAGAACTTAACTTAAGTCATAATCAAATTAAAGTTATTCCTAATGATTTGGGGTTGCTTACCAAAATACGTAGCTTATCATTAAGCGATAATCCGATAACCACGATAAGTGAAAATATAATTGGTCTTACCCAGTTGAATGAGTTTGATTTTGATGGGGCAAAATTAAATGCTATTAATGCCAGTGTTGATACGAAGAGTTTTTTAAGAAAGCTTCTTTTTCCGAAATTAGTTTCAAGCATTGTACTTGCAGATATATTATCTCAACAAACAAAATACCAGGAATATTTTAATTTAGTTCAAGA
Source organism: Sphingobacteriia bacterium (assembly GCA_947460365.1). Lineage (GTDB taxonomy): Bacteria > Bacteroidota > Bacteroidia > Chitinophagales > Chitinophagaceae > Sediminibacterium. Next base: position 1,337 of record CANHJH010000276.1, read on the forward strand.
ATACGAAAATGTAAAGGGGCTTAACAAGCCGTTTATTGCCTTGCTTAAGGCAACACTCTATTCAAAAATGATTAATGAGGGAGATACTGACTATAAACAAAAGCTTAAACAACTTTACACCTATGTCAATCCTATTTTTACTTCTTACCAAGGTTTAGAATACGAGAAAGAAAAAAAAGATTTTGTTTATAGATCATTGATAAATATAAGTGCCAAACTATATATTTTAGCCAAGGAGTATTATGAAAATAGTGATAATAAAAACGCTGCTCTATACTTTAATCTGATTGCTAGCTCGGGGAAAGTTGTATTATCCATAAATGATTCAGAAAAAAATATAAACGAGTTTTATAATGGCATCAATACGTATGCTGCCTATTCATTTTATCAGGACCAAAATTATACTAATGCAGTTCCTATCATAAAATCAATATTAGATCAATCATCTACTGTTGCAAACCGGAATGATTTACTCAAAATGTTGATGGATTGTTACATCAATCAAAATAATTCAGATGATTTGTTTGTGCTTTTCGATGAGTTGCGAAATAATCCTGAACTCCAAAAAGAAGCGGAATTATTCGAGGCAAAATTTATTGCAGATAACTTAAAAGATGTTACCGCTTTTGATCAGTATTTTGAAAAAAACAAATCTAGAGTTTATTCATCTCAATTATTAGCCGCCACTTGTGCCGAAAAAATGGCAACTCTTAAAAAAGATAATTCCCAATATTTAGATTTACTGAACAAGGCATTTGTGTTAAGTGGTAGCAAGGATATCATATCAGCAGTAAATATTGGGATTGCTTATTGGAACAGTTATCAAGAAAAGAATATTATTAATTTAAATGATACCGACTTTAGCGCTTCAGTTTCATTTCTTAACAAATCCAAAGAGCTTTTAAAGTCAACTGCTCAAGACAGCGAATATCAAAAAATCAATGCTGTAATTCAAAATTTGAGCAGCAAGTTAGAAGCCGAAAAAACACTATATAACCAAAACATAGCAAAACAGAATGCTCAAAAAAATCAAAAAAGTGTAAACACCAGTTCTGCTAATGTAGAGAGTAGGGTGTATGATGAAATGAATAAAGTGGATTGGGAAGGGACATTTGCCAAAGAATGGAAAAAGGCGCTAGTATTTTGGGATAATAGTTTAAAAGGCAAAGTAAGCCCTAAAGATTGTATTAATTGCGAAGGAACAGGTATAGTAAAGGTGTGTAGAATTTGTAATAAAAAAGGTCGAATTCATTGTAAACAATGTAATGGGAAGGGCTATACAAGAGAGGGTAAAACTTGTTTAAACTGTAGCGGAACTGGTATACAAACTTGCAATAGCTGCGGTGGGAAAATTTATAATATTAAATGTTTACACAACGCTCTACAATTTCAATATTGATAAGATGTATCTGCAATTTTAATTACTGACTACATAAAAAGGTTTTAGGTATGTTATAAAGAGAATGTCGAATAAAAAGTATATTCATTTTGTAAGCCCAAAGACATTATAATAGCCAAAAATTTGCCCTAAATTAGTGCATGATTAAAAAGCTATTCGTCCTCCTACTCATGGGCTTGTCTTTCAGTTCCTGCCAAGCCCAAAGCAAAAAAAATAACAACAATCGGGCAGTTTCACTAGTAGCTCCAAAAGGCAAAGCCCTGGCTGCTTTTGCCGAGGGTTGTTTTTGGTGTTCGGAACATATTTACGAATCGGTAGCGGGTATAGATTCTGCCATTGCCGGA
>CANHJH010000277.1 GCA_947460365.1 Sphingobacteriia bacterium
ACCCTTTTAACTATTTTTGTAGGTGGAATGCAGGCTATGCAAGATCCTGGTAAAGTAGGAATGATTGTTGAATTTGTAATTTATATCAATATGCTTACCTTTCCGGTGAGTGCTATTGGTTGGACAGCTAGTATGATTCAACGAGCTGCTGCTTCTCAAAAACGGATTAATGAATTTTTAGATATACAACCTCAAATTATTAATCCTCCAGTAACAGATATATCACCCTATTTAAGTGGTAATATTCATTTTGATTCAATAAATTTCACCTATCCGCATACCGGTATTCAAGCCATAAATAATTTCAGCCTTTCCATACAATCGGGAGACAAAGTGTTGGTACTTGGTAAAACAGGTAGTGGTAAAACTACCCTTGCTCAATTATTGCTGCGTTTCTATGAGCCCAATAGTGGAAAAATAACCATTGGGGAGGAAGATTTAACCAAGATCTCCTTTAGTAAATTAAGAAGTCAGATTAGCTATGTTCAACAGGATGTATTTTTATTTAGTGATACAATCGCTAACAACATTAAGTTTGGCGTACCCACGGATACTTCACTCGAAAAAGTTAAAGAAGCGGCTCAATTTGCTAATATTAATAAAGAAATAGAAGGTTTTGAGCACCAATACGATACATTGGTGGGGGAGCGGGGTGTTACTTTAAGTGGTGGTCAAAAACAAAGGATTTCCATAGCACGGGCTCTCATTAAAGATCCATCCATTATAATATTTGATGACTGTTTGAGTGCCGTAGATGCGAAAACCGAAAAAGAAATTATTGGCCATTTATATGGCTATTTAGAAGATAAGACAGCCATTATCATTACGCATAGAATATTTTCCGGATTTAAATTCGATAAGATCATTGTATTAAGTGATGGAATAATCGCTGAATGTGGAGATCATGAGTCACTAATGGCTCAGAATGGGTACTATGCAGATCTTTACAAGCTTCAATTACAAGATTTATAGACCTAAATAGGTTAAAAATCATTTATATTACCTTAAATTTATTGATTCCTACAAAATTTAGATGAAGCAAATTTTGGTAATTCCAAAACATCCCTATATTTGTAAGGACTTAACAAAGCTTTAACCAAAATTTTCAATTGTGGAGTACGAGAATAACGAAAAGAAAATGGATAGTGTATACAGCACTAGAATCCGTGCGGGAAAAAGAAGAACTTACTTTTTTGATGTAAGAGCAACCCGTGGTAATGATTATTACCTAACCATTACAGAAAGCCGCAAACGCTTTGACAATAATGGTTACGATCGTCATAAAATATTTCTATACAAAGAAGATTTTAATAAGTTTATTAAAGCAATTGGTGAAGCAGTTGATTATGTTAAGACAGAATTAATGCCCGATTTTGATTTTGATGCATTTAATCATGAATACAATGATGCAGAAGGTGAAGGAGGTACTTATGCTCCGCAATCTGCTGTGTCAACATCGGATGCTCTAATAGTTGAAGAAACGCCTAAATCAGAAAATAATACACCAGTTTCAAATGAAACTGATGCTCCGGTGATTAACCCTACCGCTACTGAAGAAGTAGATAAGTGGTAAATTTTGATTGTTTGCTTTAAATAAAAATACCCGCATTTTATGCGGGTATTTTTATTTAATATATGCTAATAAGCTTATTGCTTCTTTTCAGAAGTAGCCATTTTCATTTTCAAGTTTTGATTAGCAGGTATAAAATCAGCATATTTCACTGCTGTCTCTACAGGTAATTCAGTTCCGTTTACAATGATTTTACCCTCTTTAACTTCAATGTTAATATTATCACCACTAACAATTCCGTCTGCTTTTAACTGTTGAGCTAACTTTTCAAGTGATGCACCATTAGCAGTTACTGATACATTGGTTTGAGTAGAATCAGTAGAAATTTGCTGAACGGTAACTTCTACACTTTTTTGAATTTTAGCAGATTCAGATGCAGGGTGTAATTGCGCAAGTGTAGGAGCTATTACCAATGAAACAATCGACATTAATTTAATTAAGATGTTCATTGAAGGGCCAGAAGTATCTTTAAATGGATCACCAACGGTATCACCAGTTACAGAAGCCTTATGTGGCTCAGACTTTTTGTAAAAAGTTTCTCCATTAATTTCTACTCCTTTTTCAAAAGATTTTTTAGCATTATCCCAAGCACCACCGGCATTATTTTGGAATATACCCATTAAAACACCACTAACTGTTGCTCCTGCTAAAAATCCACCTAAAGCTTCAGGTCCTAGTAGAAATCCGATTGCTAAAGGAGAGATGATGGTAATTGCTCCAGGTAACATCATTTTTTTCAATGAAGCTTCTGTAGAAATTGCCACACATTTATCATATTCAGGTTTTCCCGTTCCTTCCATAATGCCAGGAATAGTTCTAAACTGACGACGAACTTCCTCCACCATTGACATTGCAGCTTCTCCAACCGCTCTGATGGCTAATGAAGAGAATATGAAAGGAATCATTCCACCAATAAATAAGGAAGCTAAAACATCCGCCTTATAAATATCAATATGCTGATTATCAGGCATTGCTACACCTACAAATGCTGCAAACAATGCCAAAGATGTTAGTGCTGCAGAAGCAATTGCAAAACCTTTACCACTTGCTGCTGTTGTATTTCCTACCGCATCTAAAATGTCAGTTTTTTCGCGTACTTCACCAGGCAATTCACTCATCTCCGCAATACCTCCTGCATTATCAGCAATAGGTCCAAATGCGTCGATTGCTAATTGCATAGCGGTTGTAGCCATCATACCTGCAGCAGCTATTGCCACTCCATATAAACCGGCACAAGCAAAAGAACCGTAAATACCACCTGCTAATACTAATATGGGTAAAAATGTAGATTCCATACCTATTGCTAATCCACCAATGATATTGGTTGCATGACCGGTAGCAGATTGACGAATGATGCTCATTACCGGACGTTTACCCATTGCTGTATAATATTCGGTAATGATGCTCATTAATGCGCCAACAATTAATCCAACTGCAATGGCA